>NZ_LBIZ01000110.1:0-273355 GCF_028128665.1 Bradyrhizobium sp. CCBAU 45384 | reverse complement strand
AGCGGATTGCGCGAAGCGCAGACCGCTCGGCGTAACCCACCATGCTTCCGCGAATGCCGAACAAAGTTGGTGGATTACGCCTGCGGCTAATCCACCCTACGGCTGCTGAGAATGCAGCCTCAGAACGATCCCAGCGCCACCGGGCGGAACGCCTGCAAGAGCTGCTGATCCAGCTTGCCGCCCATGCCTTCCATCATCGTGAAGGCGCGTGCATGCGTGAACGGCATCCGGTAGGCGCGCTTCTCGACGAGCGCCGCGTAGATGTCGACGATCGTCGTCACGCGCACGATATCGCTGATCTGGTTCGACGACAGGCCGTTGGGATAGCCGCTGCCGTCGAGGAATTCGTGGTGATGCAGCACGACGTCAAGCATCTCCGGCGGGAAGCCGCCTTGGGCTGCGAGCGCGTCATAGCCGCGGCGGGGATGCTGGCGGACTTCGGCCATCTCCTCATCGGTGAGCTTGCCGGGCTTGTCGAGCAGGTGGGAGGGAACGAAGGCCTTGCCGACATCGTGCAGCAGCGCGGCGCGGGTCAGGCGACGCTGGTCGTCCTCGCGCATGCCCAGATGCTGGGCGAAGGACACCGCAAAGCCGGTGACGAACAGGCAGTGCCGGTAGCTGCCGACATGGTGGCAGCCGACAGTGGTGAGCCATTCGCGCAGCGAGGAGTGCTTGATCGCCTTCAGGATCTTGTTCTCGGCGGCGATGACGTCGTCGAAGGTCAGGGGCACGCCGAGCGGCAGCTTCTCGAACATCTTCTTCAGCACCGCATGCGCCGCCTCGACGCCGCGGTTGAGCGTCTTGCCGCGATCGGTCGCGTCATAGACGGCGGTGTCCGGGAAGGCGGCGCGGATGCGCTGCAGGATCGCCTCGGCCTGCAGCGGCCGCGAGATGGTGTCGGTGGCGCCCAGCGCCCAGGCCTGCATGGTGCCATGATGCAGCGCATCGGCTAGCACAAACAGCCGCGGCATCGAACGATAGGCCTCGCCGCGCAGCTTGTTGCGCACGCGCTGCACGCTATCGGGCGAGCGGAGGTTGATATCGACGACGAGGCCGGAGAGGTCGCGGGAGGGCTTCTCGGGAATCTCCTGCGTGGTCACCGTCGAGACCTCGCCGACCGCCTTCAGGATGCTGGCGAGCTCGGTGCTCGCATCGCTGCGGTCGGAGGCGAGCAGAAGCCGGCGTTTGGCGGCGGGTTTGGCTGGCGCGTTCATGGCTTCCCCAAAAGCACGGGAGTGTCTTCAGCATCAGCCTAAGCCGGATCAGGTTCTCCGGCTCTTAAGAGGCGTGCTCAACGGGACCTGCCGGAATTGCACGCAATTTTATGGACCGGGCTTCCCCCAAACGCGAAAACAACCCCATGCACAGTAGGAGGGCCGTTGATGAATAAGAGGAATTTCGAACGCTCTCATCCACTCCGCTGTCGTCGCCCGGCTTGTCCGGGCGACCCGGTACGCCGAGGCAGCGAGGCTGGAGCCGAGAAGCCGCGGCGTACTGGATGCCCCGCCTGCGCGGGGCACGACAGCGAGGGTGTGGAAACGGCTCCCAAAACAAATCCGCCGGAGGTGGGCCCTCCGGCGGATCATCTCGGCTCACGAGCAACAGCTTACGCCTTCATCGCCCCCTTCACGGCTTCCGCCGTGATCGGCAGCGCACGGACGCGGGCACCGGAGGCGTTGAAGATGGCGTTGCCGATGGCGGGCGCCACCACCGTCACCGCGGGCTCGCCGACGCCGGTGGCGTTCTCGCCATTGGCGATCACGGCGACCGCGACTTCGGGCATCTGGCTCATGCGCAAGGGTGTGTAGCCATCGAAATTGGTCTGCTCGATGCCACCGTCCTTCAGCGTCGCCTTCTCGTACATCGCCAGCGACAGGCCCCACAGCGCCGCACCCTCGACCTGGGCGCGGATGTTGTCGGGATGCACCTGGGTGCCGACGTCGGTTGCGACCGTGAGCTTCTTCACGGTCACTTCGCCCGAGGGCGCCACCGCAACATGCGCGACGCAGGCGGTCCAGCTTGCGGTCGCGCGCTCCTGCGACGACACGCAGGCGACGCCCATGCCTTCACCCTTCGGCAGCTTCTTGGTGCCGTAGCCGGCAAGGCCCATCGCGGCGAGCAGCGTGTTGCGCAGCCGCTGCGCGCCGCCGTCGTTCTTGCCGGCGCCGTCGAGCAGCGAGATGCGGAATTGCGCCGGATCCTTGCCGGTCGCAGCCGCGATCTCGTCGATCATGCTTTCGACCGCCCAGAAGGTCCAGCCCGGCGCCACCGAGCGGAGCTGGCCCGACGGGGTGGCGTTGTGTGCCATCTCGTTCTTGATTGCGCGCACATTGTGGTTCGGCACGGTGTAGAAGAAGTCCGAACCGTTCACCGTGAACGCGTCGAGCGGGCCCTTCTTGTCGACCGAGGGCGACAGGAAGTCGGGAATGCCCCAGCGCTGGGTCGGCCAGGCCGAGACCACGTCGTGGCTGAGCGCAATGAGCTTGCCGTCGCCGTCCACGCCGGCCTTTACTTTTTGATAGGTGAGCGGACGCGAGAAATCCATCGTCATGTCGTTCTCGCGCGTGTAGATCACCTTCACCGGCTTGCCCACGGCCTTCGCCGCCTGCACCGCCGGCACCATCATGTCGGCGTCCAGCCTGCGGCCGAAACCGCCGCCGAGCCACATCTGGTGCATCACCACGAACTTCGGATCGATCCCGGCAGCGCCCGCCGCGATCGCGCCGGAGCGCGTCGCGAACTGGTTGCCGGAATAGATGTGCAGGATGTCGCCCTTGAACTCTGCGGTGGCGTTCATCGGCTCCATCGGCGCGTGGATGTTGATGCTGGTGGTGTACTCCGCCTCCAGCACCTTGGCCGCCGAGCCGAGCGCGGCTGCGACGTCGCCGTCCTTGACGAAGAACTGGCCGGAATCGTCGAGCCCCTGAAGTCGCTTGGCTTCGTCAAGCAACGACTGGCTCGACAGCTTTGCATTCGGACCGCCGTCATAGCTGATCTTCAGCGCCGCCGCCGCCTTCTTGGCGTTGGCATAGGTGCTGGCGACCGCGACCACCCAGCCCGTCGTCGTCCGGGTCTTGTCGTCGAGGATGACGGCCTTGATGAAGCCCGGCACGGACTTCGCGGCGGAGTCGTCGACCGATTTCACCGTGGCGCCGTAGCGCACCGGTGGCGTGACGATCGCGCCATAGGCCATGCCCGGAATCATCACGTCGATGCCGTATTTGGCCGTGCCGTTGGTCTTGGAGGGGATGTCGATCTGCGGCACCGACACGCCGATCATGGTGTATTGATCAGGTGTCTTCAGCTTGATCGCCTTCAGCTCGTCGGGCGTGAAGGTCTTCGTTGCCTTGCCGCTCTTGACGATGTCGGCGAAGCTCATCGACTTCTTGGACTTCGGATGCGTGACCATGGAGTCGCGCACGACCAGCTCGTCCTTGAAGTAGGGCGGCAGGCCCATGGCGGCCGCAGCGCCCTCCTTCAGGGCGATGCGGCCGGCCGCGCCTGCGCGGCTCATCGCCTCGAAGTTCATCATGGTCGACCAGCTGCCGCCGGTGATCTGCGCACCGAGCACGGGGTCGTTGAACTTCGGATCGTTGGAGGCGAGGTTGACCCGCATGTCGCTCCACTTCGCACCTAACTCTTCGCAGACGATCTGCGCCATGGTGGAGGCGATGTGCTGGCCCATGTCGGCCTTGCCGCAGGTCACGGTGACCAAGCCATCCGGCGAGATCGAATACCAGACGCTCGGCTCGAAATTGGCGGGCGCCGCAGCGAGCGCTTCACCGATGCCGGGCACGCCGGCATAGCCGAGCACGAGACCGGTTGCGGCGGTGCCGACCAGGAAGGAGCGGCGGCTGAGATCCGATGTCTCTGGTGTGACGGTCTTCACGTGCTTGTTCATGTGGGCCTCCGCTCGTTGCCGGCGGCAGATGCAGTGCGCATCTCGGTGGCGGCGCGCATGATGGCCTTCTGGATCCGCGAATAGGTCATGCAACGGCAGAGATTGCCGTCCATATGCGCCACGACCTCTTCCTTGGTCGGATTGGAATTCTTCGCCAGCAGCGAAGCCGCCTGCATGATCTGCCCCGACTGGCAGTAACCGCATTGCGGCACCTGCTCGGCGATCCATGCCTTCTGCAAGGGATGATCGCCCTTGGCGGACAGCCCCTCGATGGTGGTGATCTTCTTGCCGGCGACATCGCCGACCATGGTCTGGCACGACCGCACGGCTTCGCCGTTGACGTGCACGGTGCAGGCACCGCACAGGCCGGCACCGCAGCCGAATTTCGTGCCGGTCATCTGCAATTGTTCGCGGATGGCCCAAAGGAGCGGCGTGTCGTTTGCCGCATCCACGGACATACTCCGCCCGTTGATCGTGAGCGTTGGCATAGGCGTCTTCCCCTGCCGGTGCATGAAGCCGCTTACGGCGGCAACTTGATTGACGGACGCCCACCGGGCTGGCCCCCGCCTTGCGCGCAAGAATGATCGCGTTCGGGTACAGAGGCAAATGCAATTTGGAATCGATCGAAACCAACCAGGCAGTCACGTGTTGTGCGTTGCGACAACGGCGCTGAAGTTAGCGGCTGGACGCAACAAGCGGCGCGCGAGGTGTACATGCATCGCGATCGCGACGGTTTCCGCGAAGTAACCTTGCGGGCTAGCGTGCAGAGAACGAGACAGTGTCGTAGGGTGGGCAAAGCGAAGCGTGCCCACCATCCGTTGCAATCGGAGACAGGTGGCGGGCACGGCGCAAGTGCGCCTTTGCCCTACGATTCCGGGCTCGCAGACAAGGACAACAAAGGGCCGAAACAATGCCAAGGATCGATCGGGACGGCGTCGGCATCTATTACGAGGTTCATGGCGACGGGCCGCCGCTGCTGCTCACCCATGGCTATTCCTCGACCTCGGCGATGTGGCATGGCCAGATCGAGGCGCTGGCGAAAGACCACAAGCTCGTGCTGTGGGACATGCGCGGTCACGGGCAGTCCGACTATCCTGACGATCCCAAAGCCTACAGCGAAGCGCTGACCGTCGGCGACATCGCGGCGATCCTCGACGTCGTCGGCGCCGAGCGCGCCATCATCGGCGGGTTGTCGCTCGGCGGCTACATGTCGCTTGCGTTCTATCGCGCCCATCCGACACGCACGCGCGCGCTGTTGATCATCGACACCGGTCCGGGCTTTAAGAAGGACGACGCGCGCGAGGCCTGGAATGCGCGGGCGCTCGCCACCGCCGACAAGCTCGACCAGGAAGGTCTCGCTGTGCTGAAAGCGGCAACCCGCGAACGCGCCACCGCCAGCCATCGCAATGCCAAGGGGCTGGTGCTGGCCGCGCGCGGCATGCTGACTCAGCGCGATGCCGCGGTGATGGAGCTGCTGCCCGACATCAAGGTGCCCTCACTGATCGTGGTCGGCGCCGATGACACGCCATTCCTGGCGGCGTCGGATTACATGGCGGCAAAAATCCCGGGCGCACAAAAGGTCGTGATCCCCGCGGCCGGACACGCCGTCAACATCGATCAGCCCAAGGCTTTTGTTGACGCCGTGCTGCCTTTCCTGAAGAACTTGCCGGCATAGACGGCGAGAGGAGAATGCGGGCGATGAAGCGGGTCATCTTGGCGGCGGGCGCAGCGCTTCTCATCATGGCAGCATCCGTGCAGGCCGAGCCGCTCGGCACCGTGCCGCTGCGGCGTCCCTTCGTCGACACATTGTCGAACAACACGCCCCTGGCGTTCGGGATGGACGCAGATCAGACCGCGCATGCGCTCGGACAGCCCCTGCACTACGTCAAGGGACGGCCCGGCAACGAGATCTATCTGGCGCTTCGCGATCTCGGTGGCAGCGGACTGGTGCCGTCCCGTCATCGCCTGTTCCTGCAATTCCGTCATGGACGGCTGGCAGGATGGAAAGAGGATTATGGCGACAACTGGATGTGGGAGTGAGGCGTATCCCTCCCGTCTCGGAGGCGGTAGCGAAGTCGGCCAAGCAAACGGTGCTGCAGGGTGGGCAAAGCGAAGCGTGCCCACCGCAGTGCCTGCAAGCACAAGATCGTGGGAACGGCGCTGCGCGCCTTTGCCCACCCTACGGCACTGCCTCCCCTCATCCAGAGGGCATTCGCACCTGAGAATCCATTGTGCGGCTGTCTCTGAGGCCCGATGGATTGCGGGTTCGCGCCTTCGTCGCGCGCCGGAATGACGAGAAACAGGAACGGAATTCAGATCAACACCAAACAAGAAGGACAACCCGCGTGGGACAAGACATCAAACTGACGGCGTCGGACAATTTTCAGCTTGGCGCCTATCGCGCCGATCCCGCTGGCAGCCCGAAGGGCGCGGTGGTGGTGATCCAGGAGATTTTTGGCGTCAATCATCACATCCGCTCGGTCTGCGACCGTCTCGCCGGCGAGGGCTATGTCGCGATCGCGCCGTCGATCTTCGACCGGACGTCGCCGGGCTTCCAGTCCGGCTATACGCCCGACGAGATCGCGGAAGCGCGAAAATTCGTCGCCAATCCGGATTGGGCGGCGATGCTGCGCGATACCCAAGCCGCGATCGACGCCGTGAAGGATGTCGGCCCGGTCGGCATCATCGGCTTTTGTCTTGGCGGCAGCATCGCCTTCGTGGCTGCGACGCGGCTCAACGGCCTGAAGGCCGCGATCGGCTATTACGGCGGCGCCGTCGTGCGCTTTGCCGATGAGACGCCGAAGGTGCCGACCCAGCTGCATTTCGGCGAGAAGGACGCCGGCATTCCGCTCACCGATGTCGAGACCGTCAAGGCCAAGCGGCCCGACGTCGAGGTCTTCATCTATCCCGGCGCCCAGCACGGCTTCCATTGCGACGAGCGGCCGAGCTACGACAAGGCCAGTTCCGAGATCGCCTGGCCGCGCAGCATGGCGTTCCTGGCGAAGCATTTGACGAAGTAGCGCGCGACTCTCTCCTGCGTCATTCCGGGATGCGCCGCGAAGCGGTGCAGACCCGGAATCCATCAGGCGACAGAGACGGTGGATGAATGGATTCCGGGTTCGCGCTACGCGCGCCCCGGAATGACAGGTGCTAGAACCAGCGCTCGCCGACGAACACGGTGTCGCCGGGGCTGACGGGGGTGCCGAGCGGCACGACGGCGCGCATGGCGCCGCCGGCTTCGGCGTGGGTCACGGTGACCATGTCGCGTTTGGCGCGCGGCGAGAAACCGCCGGCGATCGCGACGGCGCTCTCGACCGTCATGTTGGGCACGTAGGGATATTGGCCGGGCGCTGCGACTTCGCCGAGGATGAAGAACGGGCGGTAGGACTCGATCTCCACAGCAACCGAGGGCTCGCGAATATAGCCGTTGCGCAGGCGCGCGCCGATCTCGCCGGCAAGGCCTGCCGTGGTGCGGCCACGCGCCGGCACCGCACCGATCAGCGGCATGGTGATGGAGCCGCCGGCATCGATGGCGTAGCTGTTGGTGAGACCTTCCTGGCCGTAGACCACGACACGCAGCTTGTCGCCGGCATCGAGGTGATAGGAGGTGTCATAGCGGATGGGGGCAGCCATCACCGGTCCGCCATAAGCGACCGGCAGGGGTGTGGGCATCGAGGCAAAGGAATTCGTGAGCGCATCGATGGCGCCGCCGCCGCTGTTGGCAACGACGACCGGATGTGGCGCGCTGTAGGGCGAGCCATAGGCCATAGTGTCGAGATCGGGGCGAGGCTGCGCGTAAGCGACGGGACCTGTGGTCTGCATGCAGCCGCCCAGGGTCAGCGCGGCGGACGCTGCCAAGGACACTGTCATGATCGACCACCGAAACGCGCGCAGAACCCGCACCGGACCATCCCTGAAAACGAGACAGGGCCAGTGATGCACCCGGTATGGTTAACAAAGGGTTGAGGGGGTGGCAGCGCGACCGTCGCAGGCATCGTGGGAAGCAACCAATCCCCGCAGACGTTGCCACGCCGTCATGCCCGGGCTTGTCCCGGGCATCCACGTTCTTGGTGCGGCTCGAAACTGCGTGGATGGCCGGGACAAGCCCGGCCATGACGAGGGTTTGCGGCTAGCCCTACGCACTCACACCAACACCGATCGGACACGACACGCCGGTGCCGCCGAGGCCGCAATAGCCGGCGGGGTTCTTTGCCAGATATTGCTGATGATAATCCTCGGCAAAGTAGAACGGACCCGCAGGCGCGATCTCGGTGGTGATGGCTCCCAAGCCCTTTGCCTTGAGCGCCTTCTGATAGAGCGCCTTGGACTCGTCGGCGGCCTTCTTCTGCGCATCGGAATACGTATAGATCGCACTCCGATATTGTGTGCCGACATCGTTGCCCTGGCGCATGCCCTGCGTCGGGTTGTGGTTCTCCCAGAACGTCTTCAAGAGCTTCTCGTAAGAGATCTTGTTGGGATCGAACACGACCAGCACCACTTCGGTGTGGCCGGTGCGGCCCGAGCAGGTCTCTTCATAGGTCGGGTTCGGCGTGTGACCGCCGGCATAGCCGACAGCGGTCGTATAGATGCCCTCGCCATGCTCCCAGAATTTGCGTTCGGCGCCCCAGAAGCAGCCAAGCCCGAACACGGCCTGCTCGAGGCCATCAGGGTAGGGCGGCTTCAGTTTGCTGCCATTGACGAAATGGATGCTCGCCGTGGGGATGGCCTGCGCGCGGCCGGGCAGCGCCTCAGCTGCATCAGGCAATGCGGTGGACTTGCGCATGAACAGCATGATGGAATCTCCGAGAAACGAGCTGGCGCGCGCATCAGCCAGGTGCTCAGGCGGCGGGCTCGCGATTGCGTGGGAATATAGGTCTTTACGCAAGCAGCGGCAGTGTTGTTACGCCGCCCCTCGTTCCGAGCTCGATCCCGGCGGGAATTGAAAGATCAATCCCGGCGGGAATTGAAAGATCAATCCCGGCGGGAATTGAAGTTCAATCCCGGGAATAGCCGATCAGCGGCTTGCGCGGGCGGAACAGGATCATCAGGAGGATGCCGAGCAGGCCGAGCACGGCGAAAACCGGCTGGTCCAGTACCAGGCGGATCACCGAGGTCCAGAGCCAGGGCGCCTTGGCCTCGACCCAGGTCCGGAAGGCGGACTGGCTGGCCTGGTTGATGTCGTTCCAGAACTGGCCGAACCGGGTGAAGCGGAGGGTCTGGTCGGCCACCCAGCGGGCGCCGTCATAGACCATGAAGAAGAACCCGCCGGCCAGCAGCAGCAAGCCAATCAGTCGGAAAAAGCCGCGGATCATACCCCACCCAAATTGGTCGCCCGGTCGGACGACGGCGATAAACGCCGTCAGCCAATAGCCAAGAGACGGCAGAAATTCAACCTCATCAGGGCGTTACAGCCCCTTTGGCACGCCTGGAAGCCTGCTTTTCCAGCCCCTAAAGCGTTGACGGTGCCAAAGACCCCCTCTATAAGGGCGCCAACTGGCGGTGGGCGCAATCCTGCCGCCGCTGTTCTTTGAGCAGTTGCAGGCTCTTTTGGGGCCGCAGAGATGACCGCAAGGCTCATCGCTCATGTTCCGGGAACGGCCCAGCAACCGAACACCCTAAATCCGAGCGTCGATTCCGCGGTCAAGCTGCCGGCGCTACCCGACCAAGACGCGACCGGTACCCGCAAAGGACATTGAGACCATGGCCAACACTACCTCCGCCAAGAAAGCGACGCGCAAGATCGCCCGCCGCACCGCCGTCAACAAGTCGCGCCGCACCCAGATGCGCGGCGCCGTGCGTACCGTCGAAGAAGCCATCAAGAGCGGCGACCGCGCCGCCGCCGCGAAGGCGCTTGCCGCTGCCGAGCCCGCGCTGATGCGCGCCGCCCAGCGCAACATCATTCACAAGAACAACGCCAGCCGCAAAGTCTCGCGCCTCACCGCGCAGATCGCCAAGCTCGCCAAGTAAGCTCGCGAAGTAGGTCGCGAAATAATCCTCGCGAAGTAGATTTGTTCGCGCCAGGCCAATCGCGTCATTCGATTGGTTGAAGCAGATATCGCAAGTCTCGATCAGCCCGGCTTTCACGCCGGGCTTTTTGCTGCCTGTTACAATTCACCCTTGCAGTCTTTGCGCGACCGATCTTGCGTTGGAAGAGTATCATCGGCTTCGCCATGCCGCGCCCGTAGTTTTACCTGCCATTGGTTTTACCTGCCATTGTTTTGCAACAGTTGAAACCTTTGATTGCGCTACGCTGCGGTGCGAAAAACCACTGCGGCGCGGGCCTAAATTGAATTCGCGCGAAGCAAAGTTCTGCACACCGTAGTTTCACCGGAACCTGTTTTCTGCTCGGGTTACCCTGTGAAACGAGACTCAAAAAACGGTGTCTCGCTAATCACTTATCGACATAGCGGCGACAAGCATTTGGAAAATTCGCTTGCACGTCGCGCGCGTGACGATTTTGTAAATTTTTTTTGGCGGCGGCGAAGTCGCTGTCACATGACACGCGCGATTTTCGAATCTGTGCACGAATCCAAAAACTTGGTCTCAAGGCTGTGAACAACTCGTGCGCGGCGTTAACGCTGGTCAAGTTTTTTGATGCCTCGAGTGTGAATCAATTTCGTTGCGAGTCTTTCCGCTTAGTGTATTCCTTAAGTCGTTCGCGGCGCCCACGATCTTCAGACCAGCGCGGTTTAAGAACGAGGCGAGCGTGCAAATCGGCGGCGGTGTGCACGTAGGCGACGCTCCAACAAGCGATAGTCGGATAAACCCGTAGCAATATGGGAACGGTAGCTCTTTGTCTTGACCTCTCCAAGCGGGATCTTTGCGATCCCGCGCATGTGCAAGATCATATGCGAGAGGCATCTTGAGACTACCCCGACGCGCATGATGGCGTGGCCGAACGGACGACACGAGCAGACGGGCTGGACATCCGCGAGTTGAGTACAGCGCGGAGGTTCTTTTACGCAGGACCTTGCCGTGAGCGATCACGGCAGGACGGGGAGGTATCATGGCCTACGGATTCAACGCGGTATTGACTTTCGCTTCATCGTCCAACGATGCCGTTTCCAATCCGTCCTGCGACCAGCCTCCCATTTGCGACGACGCGTCGAGTACGCGCTGACCTCGCGAACCCTCCATCTCCGACATCGCTGGCCTGACCCGCGGCGCTTCCGCCGAAGGGTCGAGCTATGCCCGAATGATGGACTCGCTCGAGGTCGCGCCCTGCATGGCAGGAACTCTGCATGGCGCTCACCACGCAACCTTATCTCTCAAGAAAAGTTTTCAAATGATGACGAACTCGGAACAGGATCGCTGGTCGCGCGTGAAGAATCGCCTGCGCTCGAACGTCGGCGAAGACGTCTATACGAGCTGGTTCGCGCGCATGGATCTGGAAGGCGTGCAGGACGAGAGCGTGCGACTGTCGGTGCCGACGCGGTTCCTGAAAAGCTGGATCCAGGCCCATTATGCCGAGCGCGTGCTGTCGTGCTGGCAGGCCGAGATGCCGGAAGTGCATCGCATCGATCTCACCGTCCGTTCCGCGGTGCGTCCCGTGATGCAGCCGAAGGAAGCGCCCGCGCCGGTCGAGGCGCGCCGCGCCCCCGCGCCGGAGCTGCGCTCGACCGCGACCGCGCCCGTTTCCGCCAATCATGACGCGCTCGGCGGCTCGCCGCTCGATCCGCGCCTGACCTTTGCAAGCTTCGTCGTCGGCCGCTCCAACACGCTGGCCCATGCGGCCGCGCGTCAGGTCGCCGAAGGCCGCCGCGGCGACGCCGTGATGTTCAACCCGCTCTACATCCATGCCGGCGTTGGGCTCGGCAAGACGCATCTGCTCCAGGCGGTGACCTGGGCCGGCAATTCCGGCAATGAGCGCAAGGTGCTTTATCTCACCGCGGAAAAATTCATGTACGGCTTCGTCGCCGCGCTGAAAACCCAGACGGCGCTCGCCTTCAAGGAAGCGCTGCGCGGCATCGACGTGCTCGTCATCGACGATCTCCAGTTCCTGCAGGGCAAGTCGACGCAGGCCGAATTCTGTCACACGCTGAATGCGCTGATCGATGCCGGCCGTCAGGTCGTGATCGCGGCCGACCGTCCGCCGTCGGATCTCGAGAGCCTCGACGATCGCGTCCGCTCGCGCCTCGCCGGCGGCCTCGTGGTCGAGATGGGCTCGCTCGGCGAGGAGTTGCGCCATGGCATCCTCAAGTCGCGCGTCGCAGCCGCCCGCACCCATCACGCGACCTTCGACGTGCCGGAGGAGGTGCTGCTTTATCTGGCCCGCGCCATCACCCATAACGGCCGCGACCTTGAGGGCGCGATCAACCGGCTTCTTGCTCACTCGAAACTCAACAACCAGCCGGTGACGCTGGAGATGGCGGAGCGCGAGGTGCGCGATCTGATCCGCCCCTCGGAGCCGAAGCGGATCAAGATCGAGGACATCCAGCGCGTGGTGGCGCGGCAGTATAATGTCAGCCGCTCCGACCTGTTGTCCTCGCGCCGCACCGCCAATGTGGTGCGTCCGCGCCAGGTGGCGATGTACCTCGCCAAGACGCTGACCCTGCGCTCCCTCCCCGAAATCGGCCGCAGATTCGGCGGCCGCGACCACACCACGGTGCTGCACGCCGTGCGCAAGATCGAGGCGCTGGTCTCCAAGGACAATGCGCTGTCCGAGGAGGTCGAGTCGCTGAAGCGCCAGCTGCAGGAATAAACGCCTAAGCCTCCTGACATGCTCCCGCCGCCCCGCCATGCCTGGGCGGCGGTCGTTGTTTTGGCGGGTAAATCGTGGGGAACTGGCTCCCGATCCCTTGAATCCCGGGGCCATCCGCGCCACCTTGCGCGACCCTGACGGCTTTGGTCATATCGGCTCGATGACCCGGCCTTCCCAGGGTCTTCGGTGCCGCGGCGCGCTGTCCTTCGCCCGGCTTTTTCCATCTTTGGGGATCGGGCGAGTAGTGCAATGAAGGTTACGGTCGAACGCGCGCAACTCCTGAAATCACTGGGCCATGTCCATCGCGTGGTCGAGCGCCGCAACACGATTCCGATCCTGGGCAACGTGCTGGTGCGCGCCGAGAACGCGAAATTGTCGCTGAAGGCAACCGACCTCGACCTCGAGGTGACCGAGACGCTGCCGGCGGAAACCGCAACCGCCGGCTCGACCACCGTGCCGGCGCACATGTTCTACGACATCGTGCGCAAGCTGCCCGACGGTTCGCAGATCGTGCTGGAGGCCGACGGCGACCGCGCGGTGCTGGCGATCCGCGCCGGCCGCTCGCGCTTCACGCTGCAGACCCTGCCGGAGAACGATTTCCCGGACCTTGCCGCCGGCGACCTCTCGCATTCGTTCAATCTCGCCGCCAAGGACGTCAAGCGGCTGATCGACCGCACCCAGTTCGCGATCTCGACCGAAGAGACGCGCTATTACCTCAACGGCATCTATCTGCACGCCGCCGGCAGCGCGACCGCCGCGACCTTGCGCGGCGTCGCCACCGACGGCCACCGCCTCGCCCAGCTCGATCTCGTCCAGCCCAAGGGCGCCGAGGGCATGCCCGGCGTCATCGTGCCGCGCAAGACCGTCGGCGAGGTGCAGCGCCTGATCGAGGACACCGAAGCCGAGATGACGATCGAGCTGTCGCAGGCCAAGATCCGCTTCACCATCGGCAATGTCGTGCTGACCTCAAAGCTGATCGACGGCACCTTCCCCGACTACGGCCGCGTCATTCCGCAAGGCAATGACAAGGAGCTCGTGGTCGACAAGAAGGATTTTGAGAACGCGGTCGACCGCGTTTCGACGATTTCGAGCGAACGCGGCCGCGCGGTCAAACTGTCGCTGGCGGCGGGCAAGCTGGTGCTGTCGGTGACCAATCCGGACTCGGGCAGCGCAACCGAAGAGCTCGAGGTCGAATACGCCTCCGACGCGCTCGATATCGGCTTCAACTCTCGCTACCTCCTCGACATCGCCGCCCAGATCGAAGGCGACGTCGCGGTGCTGAGATTGGCCGACCCGGGCTCGCCGACCCTGGTGCAGGACAAGGACGACAAGAGCGCGCTGTACGTGCTGATGCCGATGCGGGTGTGAGGGGGGTTTCTCCCCTCGTCATGGCCGGGCTTGACCCGGCCATCCATCAAACAAGGAACCGTAGGGTGGGCAAAGCTTGCGCCGTAGCTCGAAGAGCGAAGGTGAAAGCGTGCCCACCATCGAGCAGCACGAATCGCCGCGAGACGTGGGCACGGCGCGCAGAGCGCGCCTTTGCCCACCCTACGGCATGCTCTCAAAGGGAGCGCGCGCGCCCATAGCGAATGACCATGACCACCTCCCGCATCCATCGCCTGACGCTGACGCATTTTCGGAACTATCGGGCGGCGGGGCTCGAGACGGCGGCTGACATGGTGGCGCTGGTCGGGCCGAACGGGGCGGGCAAGACCAATTGCATCGAGGCGATCTCGTTCCTGTCGCCGGGCCGCGGCCTGCGCCGCGCCACGCTGGAGGATGTCGCCGATAACCAGGGCGACGGCTCCTGGGCCGTCTCCGCGCAGGTCGAGGGCGCGCTGGGCCTCGCCACGCTCGGCACCGGCATCGAGCCGCCGCGCGCAGATAGCCCGGTGATCAGGCGCTGCCGCATCGACCGCGAGCCGGTGAATTCGGCGGCCAGCTTCGGCGACCACATCCGCATGGTGTGGCTGACGCCGGCGATGGATGGGCTGTTCATGGGTGCCGCGTCCGAGCGCCGCCGCTTCTTCGACCGCCTGGTGCTGGCGATCGACAGCGAGCATTCCAGCCGCATCAACGCGCTGGAACGCTCGCTGCGTTCGCGCAACCGCCTGCTCGAGACGCGCAATTACGACGACCATTGGTGTGACGCGATCGAGCGCGAGACGGCCGAGCTTGCCGTCGCGGTCGCCGCAACACGCGGCCAGACCGCGGCGCGCCTGACCGGCATGCTCAACGCGCGCGCGCAAGCCTCGGCTTTTCCTTCCGCGCAAATCGCGCTCGACGGCTGGATGGAGAACGCGCTGCTGACGGAAACGGCGACCTCGGTCGAGGACCGCTATCGCCAGATCCTGCGCGACAACCGCCCGCGCGATGCCATCGCCGGCCGCACCACTGAAGGTCCGCATCTGACCGATCTGCAGGTGATCTACGCGCCGAAAAGCATGCCGGCGCGCGATGCCTCCACCGGCGAGCAGAAGGCGCTCTTGATCGGCCTCGTGCTCGCGCACGCGACGCTGGTCGCCGAGATGACGGGCATCGTGCCGCTTTTGCTGCTCGACGAGGTCGTCGCCCATCTCGATCCCAACAGGCGCGCCGCGCTGTTCGACGAGCTGCGCAAGCTCGGCGCGCAGGTGTGGCTGACCGGTGCGGACCCGGCCGCCTTTGCCGAGATCGGCGCGGGCGGCGAAGTCTTTGACGTCGAGAGCGGACGCGTTTCCGCCCGGCGATAGCCTGACGTGTTGAACCCGGCCTATTCGGATCGCGACTAGGACTGTGAGGCCGCAGCTAGCGGTGTCGCAGCCGTTGCAATCGCGCGATCGACAGGCGCGAGATCCCTGGAGAGAAAGACCATGACGACGGTAAGGCGCGGGATGAAAGTCCCGGCACGATGGCGGCTGTTCGTGTGCGGCCTCGCTCTGCTCGCAAGGCCGGGATACCGCTTTTGAACCTGCCCGGTTCCATCCACGACTAGCTGTCTGGGCCGCGCGATGACGTCGCAGCCCGCACATGACGCAAAGAGCGAGAGATCTCGCGAAATCCTGGAGTGCTGCCGATGTCGATGATCAAGCGCGGGATGCAGGTCCCGGCACGTGGGCTGCTGCTCGCCTTTGGCCTGATGCTGATGGCGAGCACCGCGCGCGCGGCGCAATTCGACGCCGGCTATGTTGATCCCCACACGCTGCCGAGGCTGCCAGGCGCGGTCGAGGACACCTCCGATCCCTCCCGGGTGCAATATGGCGTGCCGACCGTGGTCGCGGTGACATCGGCGGCCGTCAAGAAGATGCTCATCGCCGAGGGCTGGGTGCCCTATGTCCGCCCGCTCGACGAGGCCAACACCAGTCTCGCCTTCAAGAAGGGACGGCAGGGCCTGTCCGTCTCCTTCACGCAGGGCCTCGGCCGACCGGACCAATCCGCGGTCACCTACTCCCCGAACCGGATCTATTCGAACGTGCCGTTCCCCGAGGGCGCTGTTAACCTCGTGTTCGACGAGACCCGGCCCTATCTCGGCTGCATCGCGCCGGCCACCCTCGAGGCGGTACAGGACTTCTACGCGAAGGAAATGGCCGCGATCGGCTGGCGCAGGCTGACGCCCGAGACAGCCGCAAGCTGGCCGAACGCGGATCTCTCTGCGGTCATCCCGAACGGCGTGCGCGCCTATTACGACCATCCCGAGGGCGATACGACGCAGTTCTACAAGCAGAAGCCGGTGATGCTGACACTGACCCGCCGCGACGACGGCCGCACCGATGTCGACATCAGGATCGCGCCGTTCGCGCTGCCCACCGATCTCGAGGCCGGCGATACGGCCGGCCTGCCGGAGCCGAAGCCATACAAATCGTCCTCGGGCCGAGGCAACGCCCGAACATCAACGCGCGAGCTGATCGTTGCGGCCCTCGCCGATCTGCCCACTGTGGAGGCCTTCTACCACCGCGAATTTGCAAGGCGGGGCTGGACGGAAGAGGGAAATGCACCCCTCGCGCAAGGCGACGAGGTCGCGCTGAAATTCTCCTCGCCGGAGGAGAACGGCGTGCTGCATCTCGGCCGCAAATACGATTTCACGATGGTCCATCTGACCGCGCAGGTGAAGGAGAGCGTGCTCGCCGCCCGCGCCAAGGCGAAGAAAGACGCCGACGACCAATTCATGAAGGACGCGGAGGCGATGACGAAGCGGGTCCTGGCCGAGGACGCGGCACGTCGCAAGGCGCAGGCCGCGACGCTGTCCGATGCGCCGTTGCAGGCGCTCGCAGGCAGCAACGCGCCGCTGGCCGTCCCTGAGAACGCGCAGGAGGTGGAGTCCGGCGACGGCCGGCTCGAGTTCAACTCGACCTCGAGCGTGAAGGCGCTGGCCGCCTTCTACCGCGCCTCGCTGAAGCCCGCCGGCTGGAAGGAGCAGCCCTCCGTCATCAACCAGCCCAACATGGCGGTGCTGGAATTTTCCAAGGCCGGCAAGTCGATCTCGATGACCTTGATGCAGATGGGCCCGAAGGTGAACGTCAGCGCCAACGGATCCGGCCTGAGGACAGCTGCCGCCAAGCCTGCCGTCACCAGCCAAGCGGCGAGCAACGATCCTGCTGCCACGCAGCCCGGAGCATCCGCCCCGCTGGAAGCAGATCCGGACTCTGCGCTGCCGGTGCCGAAGCAGCACAGTTCGACCTCGCTGGGCACGGCAAAGCTGCCGGGCATCGAGGTGCCGTTCCGCCGCGAGCTCGAAGCCAGCGTGCCGGCCGAGCTCAGCGACGTGCTCGCCTTCTACCGCAGCGAGCTGAAAAGGCTCGGCTGGCAGGAGAAGCCTGAAGGCGCCGTCACGACCGCCGATCGCGTCCAGCTCGCCTTCGCCTCGCCGCAGGGACCAGCAGTGTTGAAGCTCGGCCGCGCCAATGACGAGACGTCGATCGACCTCGTGCAGAAGAATCCTGAAGCCGCAGCCAAGGCGGACATCATGCCGAAACCAGGTCAGGCCAAGCTATTGCTCGGCAACATGGGCGGTCAGGACGTGCAGCTCACCATCAACAAGCAGACCATCAAGGTCGCGGCTGGCGCCGGTGGCCCTCAATCGCCGAAAGGGCCGATGCTCGACTTGCCTCCGGGCAAATATCCGTACGCGCTGAAGGTCGCAGGGCAACCCGGCCGGAACGCCACGATCGAGCTTGCCGCGGGCGATGCCTGGGGCTTGATGGTGGGCCCGACCGGCGAGGTGCTGCCGCTGCAAATGTATTGATCCGCAGCCTTTGCCAGTCACGGCCGGCTTGAACCTGAGCGGTTCGCGCGGCGACTAGTGGTCCTGAGGCTGCGCATCGCCGCAGCCTTCGCATCGCACGAAGATCACGACGCGGCGTCCCTGGAGAATGAGCATGACGATGGTCAAACGCGGGCCGAACGTCCCGGCACGATGGCGGCTGCTGCTATGCGCCCTCATTCTTCTGGCGGGGTGCTCGAAGGAACAGCTGACGGCAGATCCCAACGTCGAGATGCCGGCACCGAAGCAAAGCAGTTTCAGTCAATTCCGCACCACGCGGGCGCATGGCGCCGAGGCCCCGCTCCGGACCGAGATCGACGCGCGGGTGCCGGCGGAGCTCAACGAGGTGCTCGCCTTCTACCGCAGAGAGCTCGGGCAGCGCGGCTGGCGGGAGCTGCCGGATGACGCAATCATCGCCGCCGATCGCGTGCAGCTGGCCTTCATCTCCCCGAAAGGCCCGGCCGTGCTGAAGCTCGGCCGCGCCAAGGGCGAAACCACGATCAGCCTGGCGCAGAGGAATCCGGAGGCCGCAGCCAAGGCCGATGTCCTGCCGACATCAGGACAAGCGCGGGTGATATTCGGCCATCTCAGGCCCGACGTGGCTTCGCTTGTGATCAACGCTCAGATCATTGAGATCGCAGGCGGCGAAAATCATCCACAAAGGCTGGATCTGCCGCCGGGCACGTATCCCTACGAGCTGCTCGTGTCAGGCCTTCGGGTGCGCGCCGATACGATCACGCTGGCCAAAGGCGAGGCCTGGAGCCTCAGCGACGACAAGATGCCGTCGCAGATCTACTGAACCCGTGGCCCCAGGCCAATCGCATGTAGATTTCACGACGATTGTCTGCGGGCTTGGCTCCCCTCTCCCGCTTGCCAAGCGGGAGAGGGACCGCAGTCGCTCCAAGCCGCCCGCATCGTGCACGCCATATGTGTTGCTCCGCCTGTTCCAGGGCCGCCGCAGCGGCTCCGAAAAGGCCCCGGACCCCCGCAAGATCCACGTCTTTGAGGAGCCAAAACAGAGCCTCGAATCGGGCTTTTCGAGCCCCCGGGAATCGGCCTTCGAACGGCTTGAAATCCGGCCAAAAAATCCTATCTGATCAAAGGGTTGCCGGGAGATACTTTGCGCTAGGCGCAAACTCTCTTTCGTGGCACAAAGAGCATCCTGATCAGCGCCTTTTGCGCGGCTGATTCGGGCGACATTTCGAAGGCCTCTCATGACAGAACCTGCTCGGCAGCAAGCTGCCGAAAACGAGCCCTCCACCGCGAGCGAATACGGCGCGGAATCGATCCGCGTGCTCAAGGGGCTCGACGCCGTCCGCAAGCGCCCCGGCATGTATATCGGCGACACCGATGACGGCTCGGGCCTGCATCACATGGTGTACGAAGTCGTCGACAACGCCATCGACGAGGCGCTGGCGGGCCACGCCACGCGCGTCGATGTGATCCTCAATGCCGACAATTCCGTCACCGTCCGGGACGACGGCCGCGGCATTCCCGTAGACATCCACAAGGGCGAAGGCATCTCGGCGGCCGAGGTCATCATGACCCAGCTGCACGCCGGCGGAAAATTCGACCAGAACTCCTACAAGGTCTCCGGCGGCCTGCACGGCGTCGGCGTCTCCGTCGTCAACGCACTGTCGAGCAAGCTCGGCCTGCGCATCTGGCGCGATGACAAGGAACATTACATCGAGTTCGCCCATGGCGATGCGGTGGCACCGCTCAAGGTCGTCGGCGATGCGCCGGGCAAGCGCGGCACCGAGGTGACGTTCCTGGCCTCGACCGAGACCTTCAAGAACATCGAATATGATTTCGCTACGCTCGAGCATCGCCTGCGCGAGCTCGCCTTCCTCAATTCCGGCGTCAACATCGCGCTGTCAGACATGCGTCACGCGGTCGAGAAGCGCGAGGAGATGCACTATTCCGGCGGCGTCGAGGAATTCGTCAAATATCTCGACCGCAACAAGAAGGCCCTGGTGCCCTCGCCGATCATGGTACGTGCGGAAGCCAACGGCATCGGCGTCGAGGCCGCTTTGTGGTGGAACGACAGCTACCATGAGAACGTGCTGTGCTTCACCAACAACATCCCGCAGCGTGACGGCGGCACTCATCTCGCCGGTTTCCGCGGCGCGCTGACGCGCCAGGTCAACGGTTATGCCGAGGCCAATGCCAAGAAGGAAAAGATCGCGCTGACCGGCGACGATTGCCGCGAAGGCCTGACGGCCGTTCTGTCGGTGAAGGTGCCGGATCCCAAGTTTTCGTCGCAGACCAAGGACAAGCTGGTGTCCTCGGAAGTGCGTCCCGTGGTCGAGAACGTCCTCAACGAGGCGCTCCAGGCCTGGTTCGAGGAGCACCCGTCCGAGGCCAAGATGATCGTCGGCAAGGTGATCCAGGCCGCGGCCGCCCGCGAAGCCGCGCGAAAAGCGCGCGAGCTGACCCGCAAGAGCCCGCTCTCGGTGTCCTCGCTGCCCGGCAAGCTCGCCGACTGCCAGGAAAAGGACCCGGCCAAATCGGAGCTGTTCATCGTCGAGGGCGACTCGGCAGGCGGCAGCGCCAAGCAGGGCCGCAACCGCGAATTCCAGGCCGTCTTGCCGCTGCGCGGCAAGATCCTCAACGTGGAACGCGTGCGTCCTGACAAGATGCTGTCATCCGAGCAGATCGGCACGCTGATCACCGCGCTCGGCACCGGCATCAGCGACGAGTTCTCGATCGAGAAGCTGCGCTACCACAAGATCATCGTGATGACGGACGCCGACGTCGACGGCGCCCACATCCGCACGCTGCTGCTGACCTTCTTCTACCGGCAGATGCGCGACATCATCGACGGCGGCTATCTCTATATCGCCCAGCCGCCGCTCTATAAGGTTTCACGCGGCAAGTCCGAGCAGTATCTGAAGGACGAGCGGGCGCTGGAAGATTATCTGATCGACGCCGGCCTCGACGACTGCGTCTACATCCCGGGGACCGGCGGTGACCGCTCGGGCCGCGACCTGCGCCAGCTGGTCGACGACGCCCGCGTGGTCCGCAGCATCCTGCGCAACCTGCATAGCCGCTATAACCGCAAGGTGGTCGAGCAGGCCGCCATCACCGGCGTGCTGAACAAGTCGGTCTACGGCAACCCCGAGAACGCCGCGGCCGCGGCGCAGTACATCGCGACCCGGCTGGACAGCCAGTCCGAGGAGGTGGAGCGCGGCTGGACCGGGCAATTCGTCGAAGGCCAGGGTTTTCTGTTCGAGCGCACCGTGCGCGGCGTCAAGGAAGCCGCCGTGATCGACGACGCGCTGCTCGGCTCGGCCGAGGCGCGCAAGCTCGACGAGTACACGCCCAAGCTCCAGGACGTCTACGCCCGCGCCGGCAAGCTGCGGCGCAAGGACTCGGAGCACGTGGTGCACGGTCCGTCCGACCTGTTCGAGGCGGTGACCGAAGCCGGCCGCAAGGGCATCACGCTGCAGCGCTACAAAGGCCTCGGCGAGATGAACCCCGAGCAGCTCTGGGAGACCACGCTCGACACCGACGCGCGCTCCCTGCTGCAGGTGAAAGTCAAGGAGGTCGACGAGGCCGACGACATCTTCACCAAGCTGATGGGCGACGTGGTCGAGCCGCGCCGCGACTTCATCCAGGAACATTCGCTGAGCGCGACGATCGATATTTGAGACTCTTTTGCCTCTCTCGCTTGCGGGAGAGGCCGACACGCTCGCAGAGCGTGGCGGGTGAGGGTTCTTTCCTCTTGGGATTGTCCCGTTGCGGAGACACCCTCTCCCCAACCCTCCCCCGCAAGCGGGGGAGGGAGCGGACCACCTTCGTGGCAACACCGCCTCCTGAACCTCACCCCAGCCAATCGCGACGAAATGGCGTAGACGGCTCTGAGGAGGTTCGAACGAATGTTGCCGACGCTAGCTGGACAGAGCCGGATGTACGTGCAGCAGGTCTTCGAAATGGCCGAACTGTTCGGTTTCGAGACCCGCAACAAGTACCGCATTCGCGATGAAAATGGCCGCGATCTGCTCTATGCGGCCGAGCAGCAAAAGGGACTTCTCGACTTCCTGGGACGCCAGGTATTTGGCCATTGGCGCTCCTTTGAGGTGCATTTTTTCGACAATTCGCGACAGCCCGTCATGCGCGGGATTCATCCCTTCCGCTGGTTCTTTCAGTGTCTGGAGCTGCGTTCGCGCGACGGCCGCCTCATCGGGACCATCGAGCGTCAGTTTTCGATTCTCACCAAGCGTTTCCACGTGCACGATACGCAGGGAAGAGTGGTGCTCGAAGTCACATCGCCTTTCTGGCGCGTCTGGACCTTTCCATTCATGCGCGGAGGGCAAGAGCGCGCGCGCGTTGCGAAAAAATGGTCTGGCCTCGGCTCCGAACTGTTCACCGACCGCGACAATTTCCTGGTGGAATACCTGGAACGCAGCCTGACAGAAGACGAGCGAGCCCTGGTTCTCGCAGCTGCGATCTACATCGATCTCATGTATTTCGAAGCCAAAGGCGAAGGCGGCGTGATCAATTTGCTCCGCAATTGAAAGCCCGGTGCTGCGGGCCTCTCCTGCTTGCGGCCGCCCCCTGAACCTTGCCAGCGCAATTGCTACCGCGCTCAATTCCCTATAGTTTCCGCCCCCAAAGCAGCCCGCCCCACCACAACAGGACGGAGAGATCCCAGTGGCGCCCATTCAGTACATCGTCGAGGGCGGTCACCGGCTCTCGGGCTCGATCGAGCCGGCCGGCAACAAGAATTCGGCGCTGCCGATCATCGCCGCCGCGCTGCTGACCGAGCATCCGGTGACGCTTCAGAACGTGCCGCGGATCCGCGACACCGAGACGCTGGTCGAGCTGGTCCGCTCGGTCGGCGCATCGGCGGAATGGACTGAGCGCAACACGCTCCATATCCACGCCAAGAGCATCCGCGCCGCCGATCTCGACCCCGAGCTCTGCGTCCGCATTCGCGCCTCGATCCTGCTGGCAGGTCCCCTGCTCGCGCGCTGCGGCGAGGTGATGCTGCCGCCGCCCGGCGGCGACGTGATCGGCCGGCGCCGGCTCGATACCCACGTGCTGGCGCTGGAACAATTGGGGGCCAAAGTCACCGCGACGGACCGGCTGGAATTCCGCTGCCCCAAGCTCACCGGCGCCGACGTGTTCCTGGACGAGCCGAGCGTCACGGCGACCGAGAATGCGCTGGTCGCCGCCGTCGCGGCCGATGGCGTCACCTATTTGCGCAACGCGGCCTCCGAGCCGCATGTGCAGGACCTCGCCAACTTCCTGGTCGCGCTCGGCGCCAGAATCGAGGGCGTCGGCACCAACACCATGGTGATCCATGGCCCGGCGACGCTGGGTTCTGCGACCTATCGGATCCAGCCCGACCATATCGAGGTCGGCTCGCTGATCGGGCTCGCCGCCGTGACGCGCTCGCCCTTGCGCATCGTGCGATCAGGCGTCGAGCATCTGCGCTCGATCCGCATGGGCTTTGAGCGGCTCGGCATCGTGTGCCGCGTCGAGGGCGACGATCTGATCGTGCCGTCGAACCAGACGCTGAAGATCCAGGACGATTTCGGCGGCCATGTGCCGAAGCTGGAGGACCAGCCCTGGCCGGCCTTCCCGGCCGATCTGATGTCGATCGCGATCGTCACCGCCACGCAATGCGAGGGCGTGATCCTGATGTTCGAGAAGATGTTCGAGTCCAGGATGTTCTTCGTCGACAAGCTGATCGGGATGGGCGCGCGCATCGTGCTGTGCGATCCGCATCGCGCGATCATCGCCGGCCCCAGCCGGCTGCACGGCGCGACGCTGAGTTCGCCCGACATCCGCGCCGGCATGGCGATGCTGCTCGCCGCCGTCTGCGCCGAGGGCACCTCCACCATCAACAACGCCGACCAGATCGAGCGCGGCTATGAGCGCATCGACGAGCGGCTGAACGCGCTGGGCGCGAAGATCCGCCGCGTGCCGGAGCGGAAGGGGTGAGGCTCTCTCCCCCGACGACAATGTCGCAGGGTGGGCAAAGCGGAGCGTGCCCACCATCTCTCAATCATTGATAGGTCGTGGGCACGGCGCAAGCGCGCCTTTGCCCACCCTACGATACCGAGCTAGCGGATAGAGTCCCCTCGCCCGGGCCATGTTTTCGACGTGGGGCCGTGCTATTGCAGCCGCCATGCTCGACAGCGTCCAACCACAACAGCCGCCGCAAACAGGCGTGCAAAGCCATCTCGCGCTGGAATTCGCCGAGACGTTGCGGCTGGCCGTGCCGATGATGCTGACGCAGCTCGGGCAGATTGCGATGATCACCAGCGACCTCGCCTTGATCGGGCGGCTCGGTGAGGACGCGGTCGCGGCTGCGGCACTTGCGCACACCGTCTATTTCGTCAGCTTCACCTTCGGGCTCGGCCTGATGGCCGCGGTATCGCCGCTGGCAGCCCAAGCGTTCGGCGCCGGCGACATCAGGCGCATCCGCCTCTCCTTGCGCGTCGGCCTGTGGGTCGCACTGTTGATCTCGCTGCCGATGATGGCCTCGCCGCTGTATGGCGAGCACATCCTGATCGCGCTCGGACAGGCGCCGCACTCGGCCGCGCTGGCGCAGCGCTATCTGAATGGCCTTGCCTGGGGCATCGCGCCCGCGCTCGGCTTCATCGCGATCCGCAGCATGATGAGCGCGGTGAACCGGCCGCAGGCGCCGCTGTGGATCACGCTCGCGGCGATCCCCGCGAATTTCGCTCTGGTCTATTGCCTGATCCATGGCCTGTTCGGGTTGCCGGAGCTCGGTCTGTTCGGGGCGGGGCTTGCGACCACGCTGATCAATCTCGGCACCTTCATCGCCGCGCTTGCCATTGCCGGATGGCGCAAGCCGTTCGCCGACTATCATCCGCTCACGCGGCTCTGGCGAATCGACTGGCCCCTGACGCGCCAGCTGATCGCGATCGGCGCGCCGATCTCGTTCTCGCTGCTGCTGGAATACGGCCTGTTCTCTTCGGCCGCGCTGTTGATGGGCCTGATCTCGACCACGGCGCTTGCCGCGCACCAGATCGCGCTGCAGGTCACCGCGGTGCTGTTCATGGTTCCGCTCGGCATCGGCATGGCCGCGACCGTGCGGGTCGGTCACGCCTTTGGCCGTGACGATCCGGCCGGCGTTCGGCGCGCGGGGCTCGTCGCGGCGGTGCTCGGCATTGCATTCGTGGCGGCCCTGACTGTCGGCATCGTCCTTGGCCGCTACGAGCTGGGGCGGCTGTTCTTCGGCAGCGACGCGGCCAGCGCGCCGACGATCGAGCTGACCGCGACACTGCTGCTGGTCGGCGCCACCTTCTTCATCGCCGATGCGCTCCAGACCATCATGGGCGGCGCCCTGCGCGGCATCAATGACACCAGGATGACGCTGGTGTTCGCAGCGATTGGCTATTGGTGCGTCGGCTTTCCCATCGCCTGGATGCTCGCCTTCCACGCTGATCTCGGCGCGGTCGGGGTCTGGACCGGGCTGTCGATCGGATCATTCGTTTATGCCGGACTCCTGGTCTTGCGATTCCGGATGCTGACGCGCAAACTGGCGGGATGACCGGATCCGTTCGCGAAATCACCCCCGATGTCGATGCCGGCACGGTGCTGGCAGGCGCGCAGTTCATCGATGCGTTTCGCGCGGAGGTCGGCACGACGCAATTGAGCGCCCGCGAGGCCTGCACAAGAATGGTGCTGCACGGGCCGCGCTGGATCGATATGCTGACGCGCTTGCGCAACATTCTGGTGACGCCCTTCGGCCTGAAAAAATCGGGTGAAGGCGCCTACGCGCCCGGCGGCCTGATCGGCCTGTTTCCCGTGGTGAGCGAGACGCCGGAGCGGCTGGTCGCCGGCTTCAACGACTATCATCTCGATTTCCGTATCGTGGTCGATGTCGCCGGCGAAGCGACGCTTCGCCACGTTACCGTGACCACGCTGGTGAAAACCAACAATTTGCTCGGACGGACTTATCTCACGCTCATCACGCCCTTCCACAAGCTCGTCGCCCGCAGCATGATGGGGAGCATCGTGGAGCCGGCGCGATGACGCCGCGCCTTTGCTGTCGCTAACTCACTGCGCCACCTTCACCGGCCCATCCGCCGCCGCCTCCGACCATTCGCCGACGACACGGTCGAGGTCGCAGAGATTCTGGTGCATCTGCTCCAGCGAGAAGCCGAGCGCGAAGAAGCGCTCGGCGGTGTCGCTGGTGTGGCCGCGGATCAATCCATCCTGGCGCACGGCCGCCACCGCCTCGGAATAATGCTGAAGCGCGACGTGCACGGGATGGATCGGCGGCGCGCCGCTGCCTTCGCGCAGGGCTTCGGCCGCCGATTTGAGGAAGCGCAGGATCGCCGCGCTCACCTCTGCCAGGGGACCTGCGAGCCTGACCTGCACCTCGGCCGGTAGCGGCACCACGGTGGCGCGGCCGATCATCACGACGTCGTGGCGCAGCCGCAGGATCGTGCGCAGCAGGGGGCCGGTATCGGGGCCGCTCGACAGCCGCGCCGAACGCTCGCGCTCGGCCTCAGCGCCGATGGTGTTCATGCCCACCATGGCGGTGCCGATGCCGTCCTGGATCCGATGCAGCGCATCATTGTCGCGCCCGCGGGTCAGGCCCGCGAGCAATTCGCCGAAGGCCTCCGCGATCAGATCGAGCAGTTTCGCTGCACTGGGGCGAAGCTGGCGCACCGCGCGCGAGGGCAGCACCAGGAAGGAGACCAGGAGGCCCGTCACCGCCCCGACCGCAACCTCGCAGACGCGGTCGATCGCCGAGGCCATGGGATCGGCATGATGCATCGACGGCAGCACCAGCACGATCACCGCCGTCACCGTCGCGGAGCTGAGATTCGGATAGATCGCGGCGAGAAAGGAAAGCGGCGCCACGGCCAGCACCAGCAAGCCCAGCAGGCCGAGCTCACTGGAATAGGGAATCAGGATGGCGATCGCGCCGCCATAGATGGCGCCGCCGATCGTGCCGAGCATGTAGTCGCGCGTCGCCTTCAGCGAGCGGCCGACGCTCATCTGGGTCACGATGATCGACGTCAGCACGGCCCAGAGCGGCAGCATGAGATGCAGCGCGGTGGCGAGCGCATAGGCGCCGGCGGCCGCAACGGTGACCCGAACCGCCAGCCCCAATTGCGTCCTGCGCGACCAGACCCGGTCGAACAGCTGTCTTGCTGAAATCATCGTCAAACGCCCCTGCGCCATCCGCTCGCGCCAACCAAAAGCATAGCTGATGCCCGCAGCCCTCTGGCTGCTTGAAAGGCCCAATCAGCCCGCCTAACTTGCCGGCCAAAACGAGGAAACACGATGGCCCACGAAACCGCAACGCTCGCCGCCTATGTCGCCAGGCTGAAATTCGCCGATATCCCGGCGGAGGTGCTGGATCGCGCCAAGGTGCTGACGCTGGACTTTCTGGGCAGCGCGATCCGGGCGCGGCGCGAGGCCGAATCCACCCCGTCGCTGCTGAAGACGCTGGAAGCGCTGTCGCTCCACGCCAGGGGCGAGGCCACCGTGTTCGGCGATTCCAAGACCTGGACCCCGGCCGTGGCGGCGCTGCTCAACGGGGCGCTTGGCCATTCCCTCGATTTCGACGATACGCATGCGGATTCCTCGCTGCATCCGAGCGCACCGGTGGTTCCGGCCGCTTTCGCCGTCGGCGAGATGGTCGGCGCTTCAGGGCGCGATGTGCTGACGGCGATCGTCGCGGGCTATGAGGTGTGCTGCCGGCTCGGCAACGCGCTCGACCCGACCTCGCATTATGCGCGCGGCTTCCACCCGACCGCGACGGCGGGCACCTACGGCGCGGCAGCTGCGGCGGCGAAACTGTTCGGGCTGTCCGAGCAACAAATCATCGCCGCGTTCGGCGTCGCCGGCAGCCAGGCTGCGGGCTCGCTGCAATTCCTTGTCAACGGCGCCTGGAACAAGCGCTACCAGGTCGGCGCCGCCGCGATGAACGGCGTGATCGCAGCGACCTTGGCGCGCAATGATTTCGTCGGCGCGACGGAATCGGTCGAAGGCAAGCACGGCCTGCTCGCCGGCTACACCGACGACGCGCATCCCGACAAGGCGGTCGCCGGGCTCGGCAAGACCTACGAGACCATGAAGATCGGCGTGAAGCCTTATCCGAGCTGCCGCTACACCCATGCCGCGATCGACGCGCTGATCGCGATGCGGCGCGAGCACAATCTGACGCCCGACCAGGTCAAGCGCGTCGAGATCGGCCTGCATCGCAACGGCATCACGCTGACCGGTGACGCCGCCACCAAGCGGCATCCGACCTCGATCGTCGGCGGCCAGTTCTCGATGTTCTTCACCGGCGCGCTCGCGCTCGACCAGGGCTCGTTCGGCTGGGACGATTACGCCAGGCTGGGCGATGCCGCCATCGACGCGCTCGCCGACAAGTTCGACGTGGTGCAGGACGACCGGTTAGAGGTTGGTCGCACCCATCCTTTTGGCGCACGCGTCAGCATCACCACTGAAGACGGCGTGCACGAGCGGCTCTATGCCGATCCCTCCGGCGAGCCGAATTCATTCCCTGATGCGCAGGCGATGCAGCAGAAGTTTCTGACGCTGGCACGGCCCGTGCTGAAGGCACGGGCCGACAAATTCGCCGACGCGATCATGACGCTGGAGCGGTTCGATCGCGTCGCGACGGCGACGGAGCTGGGACGGCAATAGCCGCCTAGTTCACGCCCGCCAGCTTCCCATTCTCGCGCGTGACAGCCACGACATCGCGGACGAGATCGAATACGCCGTCGGCTTGCGGCGGAAAGTTCGGCGAGCGGCCGAGGCGCACGATCACGAGCTTCTCCGAGGGGATCACGATCGTATACTGCCCGATCGTGCCCTTGGCGAAGAAGGCATCGCGCGGCCAGCCGTGGTCGACGCGAAATCTTGCGCCAAAACTGTTGCCCTGGTTGGTCCAGAACCCCGCACCGATGCCGACCCAGGCGTTCGGCGTCGCGGACGCCGAGTAGTTCACCCAGCCCCCCGGCAGGATGCGCTTGCCGCCGACGACACCGTCGTCGAGATAAAGCTGGCCAAATCGCGCCCAGTCGCGCGCGGACGCCATCATCTCGCCGGAGCCCTCGATCGTGCCTGAAGCGTCGAGCTGCAGCGTGACGTCGTGCATGCCGAGCGGCGCGAACAATTCGCGGCGCGCCAAGGCGAGCGCGTCAGTGGGCTTGCCGCCGGCGGCGTTGCGGATCAGCTGCGCGAGGATGAGGAAGTTGCCGTCGTGATAATTCCACGCCGTGCCCGGCACGGTGGCGAGCGGCGCGCGCTCGGCAAAGTCCGCCATATCGTCCTCGGCATATTTCATCGTGTTGACCGGTTCGAGCACCGAGCCAAGCTTGGCCTCCAACGAGCTTCCGAGTGCGATGCCGGCGGTGTGACGCAGCAATTGATCGACGGTGATGGCATGGCGCGGATCCCGGGGATCCTGCCAGGCGGCGACGGGCGCGGATACGTCGAGCTTCAGCTTGCCCTGGCGCACCAGGATGCCCGTCAGCGCCGAGGTCACCGACTTCGTCATGGAGAAACCGAGCAGCTGCGTCTCTGGCCCGATCCCGTCGGCGTAGCGCTCGGCAATGACGCGGCCGGCCTTCATGACGACGATCGCGCGGGTGCGGCGATAAGGCGGCTGCGCGGGCTCGGCAAAGGCGCGGTCGAGCGCCGCTGCCAGGCCCTCGCTTTGCGGGGCTACAGGTCCCGGGCCGGCGATCTCGGGCAGCAACGCGGGCTGCTTGTCGTCGGACGGCAGGGCGACATCGGCGATTCCCTGCCCGTGCTCGAGCGTGCAGCCGAGCCCCTCGCGATAGACGGCGTGGCTGCGGCCGACGCCGAACAGGGACACCGTGACATTCTTGCGCGCACGATCGACCTGAAGATCCATCGCCCAGGTCAGAAGACCCGCACCGGGCATCGCATCGGTGGTGTCAGCGAGGTCGCGCCTGACATCGAGGCCGGAGACGAAAATGTCCGAGCAGAGCGTGTGGGCAATGAAGCCGGTGGCAACCTTCGGCACGTCGCGGGCCCGCGCCGCGCCGAGCGCGAGGACGCCACAGGCAATCGTGGTGGTGAGGAGGAGGATCTTGCGGCGACGGGTCACGGGCTTTCTCCGGCTTTTGGGGGCGAGTGCGGGAGAGCAAGCCGGGGGTGGGCGATAGGCGCTCGCCGGATTTGGAAATCGGCCTCGTCGAAACTGATCGGGGCTGATTGATTTCGGAATTCCTATGTGATTCCAAGGGCCTGAAATCTAGGCCGCGTCGGCCTTGAGGCGGCGGTACTCGGTCGGCGTCACGCCGGTCAGCGCCTTGAAGGCGCGGTTGAACGGGCCCAGGGACTGGAAGCCGGCGTCCATCGCGATGGTGATGACGGGAACCTCGGCCTGGGTGGGATCGGCCAGCGCGGCCTTGGCCTCCTCGATGCGATGGTTGTTCAGGAACACATTGAAGTTGCGATAACCGAGCCGCTGGTTGATCAGCCGGCGCAACCGGTATTCCGGAATCTTCAGCCGGCCCGCCAGCACGCCGATGGTGATGTTCTCCTGACGATAGATCCGCTCGTCCGCCATCAGCCGCATCAGGGCGTCGATGAGCTTTTGATCGGCGGCGCCATCGGCCGCAGGCTGACTGGAAGCAACAGGGATTGCGGGCTCCGCGGCGGCCGGAAACAGATCCGCCCCGTCAACGCGCATCATTGCATAGACGATCGCCGCGACGGTCAAGGTGAGCGCGCCAGCGCTGATGGTTTCGGCGACGGCGCCGACATGGTAGCCGGCAGCGGCGATCTGGAGCACCGCGTTCAGCCCGCCATAGAGCGCGATGGCGCAGACGATAAAGACGCGAGCGCTGCGGCGGCGCTCGACCAGGTCGGCCGGCCAGGAGGCGATCATCTGCCCGACCGCAAGCGCGATGAAGCCGAGCACGATCAGATTGACCACCGTGACCGAGAACCGCACATGGCCGCTCGGTGCAATCCAGACGCAGCCCGCGAAGCTGTAGGCCGCGACCGCTGCCCAGATCAAACCATGCCACCAGCGCAGGCGGAACTCGTCCTCGAACAGGGCGCGCGTGAACAACCAGAACACCACGATGGTGGCGGTCGATATTGCGATCAGCGGCGCATGCCAGAGCGGGACCCGCGACGTGACGTCCAGCGAATAGCTCACCGCATGTGCGACCGAGCCCAGCACGAAGGCCGCACCAAGGCGTGCAGCCAGCACATTGCGATAATCATGTAACAGCGACGCCGCCAGCATCAACAGCAGCGCGACACTGGCCGCGCGAAAGGCGAGGTCGAGGGTGGCAAGGGTCATCGGATCATGCGATCGATCGCGGTTGCGGTCGGTCGAACATCGTTCGTTGCGGCGCTTTTTTCAAGGACGATCCGCACGTCGACCGTCATCGCCCAGTTTCACAAATCGTAGGGTGGGCAAAGCGAAGCGTGCCCACGGCTTCTTCTCGATTAGAGGAAGACCGTGGGCACGGCGCTGACGCGCCTTTGCCCACCCTACGGCAGCTCGTCGTCGCGCACGACAGCGGAGTACGGCGCTATTGTATCTGTGACGTCTGGTTCCGGCTTTGTCGCGACGGCGATGTGAAATCCTGCTACAATCCTGCCGCCAAGAAAAGGAGCCCGTCATGAGCTGGATGCCTGATAACGATCCCGTGCTCGGCGATCCCAAAACATGCGACGCGCTCGATCTCGTCATCGTGCCGCGCACCCGCGATCTCGGCGACGGATTCGAGGTGCGGCGGGCGCTGCCGCATGGCAAGCGGCAAATGGTCGGGCCCTTCATCTTCTTCGATCATTTCGGCCCGGTGCAGTTCGTCTCCGGCAAGGGCATGGACGTGCGGCCGCATCCGCATATCGGGCTTGCCACCGTCACCTATCTGTTCGACGGGTCCATCATGCATCGCGACAGCGAAGGCAACGTGCAGGAGATCGCACCGGGTGCGATGAACCTGATGACCGCGGGGCGCGGCATCGCCCATTCCGAGCGCACGCCGGATGCGCAACGCGCCTCGGGCCAGAAGATGCTCGGCCTGCAAAGCTGGATCGCGCTGCCTGAAGGCTCCGAGGAGATCGATCCTTCGTTCCAGCATTATGCGGCGGGTGACCTGCCGATGATCTCCGAGCGCGATTTTACCGCGCGCGTGATCGCAGGCTCCGCCTTCGGCATCACCTCGCCGGTGAAAATGGTCTCGCCCTGGTTCTACACCGAGGTCACGGCCGCCGCGGGTGCGAGCGTGCCGCTCGACCCCGATCATGAGGAGCGCGCGATCTACGTCGTCGACGGCGAGATCGAGATCGCCAATGAGCGCTACGAGGGGCCGCGGCTGCTGATCTTCCGCCCCGGCGACCGCATCACCGTGAAGGCGCTCAAGGCCACGCGGATGATGTTTCTCGGCGGCGATGCACTGGAAGGCCCGCGCCACATCTGGTGGAATTTCGTCTCCTCCAGCAAGGAGCGGATCGAGCAGGCCAAGCAGGACTGGAAAACCGGCCGCTTTGCCACAGTTCCGCAGGAACATGAGTTCATTCCACTGCCGGAATAGGCTAATCCCGTCTCCGGGCGCGCCATCGGGCGCGACCGGATATCCCTTCCGAAGGCTGTGCCGATGACCACCATGCTCTCCAGCGACCTGCCCCTGACCAAGATCGGCCGCGGCAAGGTGCGCGATATCTACGCCGTCGATGACGACCGCCTGCTGCTGCTGACCACCGACCGCATCAGCGCCTTCGACGTCGTGATGGCCGAGACCATTCCGATGAAGGGCGCGGTCCTCACGCAGATCAGCGCGTACTGGTTCAGAAAGCTCGAAGGCATCGTGCCGCATCACATGATCAGCGCCGATGCCGACGAGATCGTCGCAGCCGTACCGGCGTTGAAGCCGCATCGCGCCGAGATCCTCGGCCGCGCCATGCTGTGCCGCCGCACCACCGTGTTTCCGATCGAATGCGTGATCCGCGGCTATCTCTCCGGCTCGGCCTGGAAGGAGTATGCGGCGAGCGGCACGCTGGCGGGGGAGAAGCTCAAGGCCAGCCTCGTCGAGAGCGAGAAGCTGGAGCCTGCGATCTTCAGTCCGGCGACCAAGGCCGAGACCGGCCATGACGAGAACATCACCATCGCCAAGATGCGCGAAGTTGTCGGCGACGAGGTCGCCTACACGCTCGAGAGCATGACGCGCGCGATCTATACGCTCGGCGAGGAGCTGGCGCGCGAGCAGGGCATCATCATCGCCGATACCAAGTTCGAGTTCGGCCGCGACAAGAACGGCCGCATTATCCTGATCGACGAAGTCATGACGCCGGACTCGTCGCGCTTCTGGGCGGTCGATGCCTACAAGCCCGGCCAGCCGCAAGCGAGCTTCGACAAGCAGCCCTTGCGCGACTATCTCGACGCCGAGCGCCGCGCCGGCCGATGGAACGGCGACGCCCCGCCGCCGCCACTGCCCGCGAGCGTGGTGGATGCAACCAGCAAGCGATACCTGGAAGCGTATCGGCGAGTGACGGGGAAAGAGCTGAAGATATAGGCCGCGCTATTTCGTCTCGTTCCGTCATTGCGAGGAGCGCGCGACAAAATTGCGAAGCAATTTTGCGCTGATGCGACGAAGCAATCCAGACTGAATCCGCAAAGGGATTCCGGATTGCTTCGCTTCGCTCGCAATGACGTGGGAGTCGGGGGCTACACCCCCGCCATCATCACGTATTTGATCTCGACATATTCTTCCATGCCGTGATGCGAGCCTTCGCGGCCGAGGCCGCTTTCCTTGACGCCGCCGAACGGCGCGACCTCCGTCGTGATCAGGCCGGTGTTGACGCCGACCATGCCCGACTCCAGCGCCTCGGCGACGCGCCAGACGCGGCCGATGTCGCGGGAGTAGAAATAGGAGGCAAGACCGAACGGCGAGGCGTTGCACATCGCGATCACATCGGCCTCGTCCTTGAAGCGGATGACAGGCGCGAGCGGGCCGAAGGTTTCCTCCTGGGAGACCAACGAATCCGGCTTCACGTCGGCGAGCACGGTCGGCTCGAAGAAGGAACGCCCGAGCTCGCTGCGCTTGCCGCCGGTCACCACCTTGGCGCCGCGCTTGACGGCGTCCGCGATGTGCCGCTCGACCTTGTCGACCGCCTTCATGTTGATGAGGGGGCCCTGCGTCACGCCGGCTTCCGTGCCGTCGCCGATCTTCATCGCCGCGACCTTCGCCGACAGCTTCTTGACGAACTCGTCGTAGACCTTGTCCTGGGCGTAGAGGCGGTTGGCGCAGACGCAGGTCTGGCCCATGTTGCGGTATTTCGAGACGATCGCACCTTCGACCGCCGCGTCGATATCGGCATCGTCGAACACCACGAATGGCGCATTGCCGCCGAGCTCGAGGCCGAGCCGCTTCACGCCGACCGAGGCCTGCTGGTAGAGAATCTTGCCGACCGCGGTCGAGCCGGTGAAGCCGACGAAGCGCACCGCCGGATGCTCGCACAGCACCTTGCCGATCGGCGGCGCATCACCGGTGATGATGTTGAGCACGCCCTTGGGAATGCCGGCCTTTTCGGCGAGCACCGCCAGCGCCAGCGCCGACAGCGGCGTCTCGTTGGCTGGCTTCAGCACCACGGTACAGCCCGCGGCCAGCGCCGGCGAGACCTTGCGCGTGATCATGGAGTTCGGGAAATTCCACGGCGTGATGGCGCCGCAGACGCCGATCGGCTGCTTGATCGCGAGCAGCCGCGCATCGGGCCGCTGGCTCGGGATGGTCTCGCCATAGACGCGGCGGGCTTCTTCCGCGAAGAACTCGATATAGGCGGCGCCGATGTCGACCTCGCCGAGCGCTTCCGACAACGGCTTGCCCTGCTCGGAGGTCAGGATCAGCGCGAGATCCTCGCGATTGGCGGTGATCAGCTCGAACCATTTGCGCAAAATGTTGGAGCGCTGCTTGGCGGTGTGCTTGGCCCAGGCCGGAAATGCGCGCTGGGCGGCTTCGACCGCCTTGGTGGTGTCGTCGGCCCCAAGCTGCGGGACTTTTGCGATTTCGACCCCCGTTGCGGGATTGTTCACGGCGAACACCGGCGTGCCGACCCAGGCGCCGTCGATGTAGCAGGCCTGCTTCAGCAGCGAGGGGTCCTTCAACCGGTCACGCAGGTTGACGGTGGCGTGCTGGGCGCGTGCAGCGGCGGTCGGGGTCATGGCGTTACTCCTGGGGTCATCGATTGGCCCGGAATATAAGGAGAGACAGCGCGCAATGCACCGCCCCGCAACGCACATCTGCCGACAGCTAAAGTTAGAGCGCTCAGTTCTTCACCTCTCCCCGAGGGGGAGAGGTATAGCACTCATAGTGCTGAGATGATCAGGCTGCGCCGCTCATATAGGTCTCACGGCGGCCGATCATGCGTTCGGCCGCGGCCTTGGCGCTGGCCTTCGAGGAGGTCGCACACGTCCGGTATTCGAGATCGGGCGCGTCGGAGGTATCGCGGCGGCCGAACCAGGACTTTGAGCCGACCGGCAGCAGCGCCAGTGCCTGGGCCAGATTGTCGACTGCGCCGAACGAATAGAGCGCGCCTGATCCGGCGATGCGCACCTCGTAAATGCCAGGCGAGATCGGCGCTTCCAGATTTTCGCCCCGTCCGGGACGGGGATAGCGCTTCCATTCGCTCCAGGTCGAAATCATCTGATGTCCCCTCGCGGCCGGTAGGCCGCCAAATTTGCTTCAAGTCTTAACGTCAGCCGCTGATCGGGCCGCGAGCTGAACGCCGCAACGCACAAAATGTTTCAGGTGTTTCAAACACCGGAAAACATATCGCCCGGGCCTATCCAGGGTCACGGCCAGTTGCGGCCATCCACAGCAGATTGTGAAGACGTGTTGCAGATCAGTCCTCCCGCGCGGAGCGCAGAGCGTCAAATCACGACATCGCGACCACAGGATGCATATCGCCACGCTTGCCGCACGCGACCCGCGGGAGGACAATCCGACCACTTCCAACAATCATCAAATCGGAGGAAGCGCTGATGCAAAGCAAAGCCCAGATCGACGAGATTCTGCGCAAGACAAGCGATGCCAAGGAGATTCCCGGCGTTGTTGCGATCGCCGCCAGCGGCAGCGACATTCTGTATCAGGGCGCGTTCGGCAAGCGCGACCTGTCCAAGCCCGATGCGATGAGTGGTGATAGCGTCTTCTGGATCGCATCGATGACGAAGGCGGTGACAGCAGCGGGCGCCATGCAGCTGGTCGAGCAGGGCAAGCTGTCGCTCGATGCGCCGATCGGATCGGTGCTGCCCGACCTCGCCAATCCGCAAGTGCTGGAAGGCTTTGATGCCAAGGGCGAGCCAAGACTGCGGCCGGCGAAAAGCGCGATCACGCTGCGCCAGCTCATGACCCACACGGCGGGCTTCTGCTACGACATGTGGAATGGCGAATTCGCGCGCTACATGGAGAAAACAGGCACGCCCGGAATCATCACCTGCCAGAACGCGGCACTGAAGACGCCTGTGGTGTCCGACCCCGGCACGCGCTGGGAATACGGCACCAATATCGATTTCGTCGGCAAGGCCGTGGAAGCCGTCAGCGGCAAGCGGCTCGATGCCTACTTGCGCGACAATCTGTTCGCGCCGCTCGGCATGAGCGACACCGGCTTCAAGATCAGCGACGATATGCGCAAGCGCCTCGTCGGCATGCATGCCCGCGGCGAGGATGGCGCGCTTGCCGCGATCCCGTTCGAGCTCGAGCAGAATCCGGAATTCCACATGGGTGGCGGCGGCCTCTATTCGACCGCGGGCGACTACATCAAATTTACGCAGATGATCCTGAACAAGGGCCGCGGCAACGGCAACCAGGTGCTGAAGCCAGAGACGATCGCCATGATGGGACAAAACCAGATGGGCGATCTCAACATGACCAAGATGACGACGGCAGCGCCTGTTTACACCAACGACGTCGATCTCTATCCGGATCAGGTGAAGAAGTGGGGCCTCAGCTTCATGATCAACACCGCCAGGACGGCGGAGGGGCGCAGCGCCGGCAGCCTCGCCTGGGCGGGCCTCGCCAACACCTATTTCTGGATCGACCCGGCGCGCGATGTCACCGGCGTGATCCTGATGCAGCTGCTGCCATTTGCCGATGCGAAATGCCTGCAGGCCTTCGCGGGCTTCGAGCGTGGCGTCTATGCCGGGCTCGACGCGGGCAGTGGGCAAAAGGCGGCGTGAAGAGCACGGCTCTCACAACACGAAGACTGTCATCCCCCGCGAAGGCGGGGGATCCAGTACGCCGCAGCCCATCGATTCAATCACGACGGCCTCGGATTACTGGATCGCCCGGTCCTAGTGCGCAATTGCGCACTGGCCGGGCGATGACGGCGGAGAACGAAGCTCGCAATGACGGGGAGAAAGACGGGCCTTAAACCGTCAGCCCGCGCTGCTGGGCCAGCTCCCTCAGCGACACCTGCGGGCGTGCGCCGATGTGCTGGATCACTTCGGCGGCGGCAAGCGCGCCGAGCTCGCCGCATTGCTTGTGCGAGAGGTCGCGCGAGAGGCCGTAGAGGAAGCCCGCCGCGAACAGATCGCCGGCGCCGGTGGTGTCGACCAGCTGCGCGATCGGCGAGGCAGGCGCGGCGACGGCGTCGGTCGGCGTCACCACGACGCAGCCCTTCTCGCTGCGGGTGACCACGCCGAGCTTGACGTCGCTGCGCAGCTGCCTGAGCGCGGTGTCGAAATCGGAGGTCTCGTAGAGCGAGTGCAGCTCCGACTCGTTGGCGAACACGATGTCGGCGGTGCCACCCCGCATCAGCTCGAGAAACTCGTCGCGGTAGCGGCCGACGCAGAAGGAATCCGACAGGGTCAGCGCCACCTTGCGGCCGGCCTCGTGGGCGATCCTGGAGGCCTTCAGGAAGGCTTCCTTGGCGCCCGGCGGATCCCAGAGATAACCTTCGAGATAGACAATCTTGGCAGCGGCGATCTCGGCCGGATCGATATCGGCCGGCGACAGATCCTGCGCCGCGCCAAGATAGGTGTTCATGGTGCGCTCGCCATCACCCGTCACCAGGATGTAGGAGCAGCCGGTGGCGGGCCCGTCCTTCGCGGGCGGTGTATTGAACGCGACCCCGGCGGCGCGGATGTCGTGGACATAGAGCTTGCCGATCTGGTCGTCCTTGACCTTGCCGACATAGGCAGCGCGCGCGCCCAGGCTGCCAATGCCGACAATGGTGTTGGCGGCAGATCCCCCCGAGACTTCCGTCGCCGGACCCATGTCATTGTAGATGGCCGCGGCCCGCGCCTCGTCGATCAGCGACATGCTGCCCTTTGTCATGCCGTGCTTGACCAAAAAGGCCTCATCGGTCCGGACCAGCACGTCGAACAGCGCATTGCCGATGCCAAGAACGTCATATTTCACGTCAGCCATTCACTTTGATCCTGTTTGCCGGATTGCGAACCCCGAGGAAATCCGCTTCCTGTCGAGCTGAAATCTGGCTCGCGGCCTATCACGACCGGCCCTTCGCGGGCAAGCAACGGTATTATAACGGCTCCGATGATCCGCTCCTTCCTGACCGTCTCCACAGGAACACTGGCCTCGCGCCTGCTGGGCTTTGCCCGCGATTCCCTGATCGCGGCGCTGCTCGGCACCGGCACTGTCGCGGATGCGTTTCTGGCCGCCTTCCAGCTCGTCAACGTGGTGCGGCGGCTGCTCAGCGAGGGGGCGCTGAATGCAGCCCTGATTCCGGCCTGGCTGCGCGTCCGTGAGCGCGATGGCGAACAGGCCGCCTCGGCCTTCGCCGGGCGCGTGCTTGGCACGGTCAGCGCATCCCTGATCGTGATCTCGATCGGGATTGCGCTTCTGATGCCGGTGATCATCATGATCATCGCACCGGGCTTCGTCGGCAGCGCCACGCTCGATCTCGCCGTCCAGAACGCGCGGCTGATGCTGCCTTATCTCGCCTTTGCCGGTCCGGTGACGGTGCTGATGGGCCTATTGAACGCGCAGGGGCGATTTGCGCTCACGGCGTTCTCGCCGCTGCTGTTCAACATCGCGCTGATTGCCGCCATCGCCGCGCTGCTGCTGTGGCATGCCGATGCCGCTCGCTCTGCGTGGATGCTGGCGGCGACCGTGGGCATCGCCGGCCTGCTGCAACTGGTGATGCTGGGCTCGCAGCGAAGCGCGCGCCTGGCGACGCCGTTGCGCGCAAGCTTCGACAAGGAGATGCGCGGATTTTTCGCCAAGGCCATTCCCGGCATGATCGCAAGCTCGGGCCCGCAATGGCTGATGGTGGCGGGCGCGATCATCGCCTCCGCGACCCCATCGGCCGTGTCCTGGCTCTATTTCGCCAACCGCCTGATCGAGCTGCCGCTCGGCATTGTCGGCGTCGCCATGGGCACGGTGCTGGTGCCGGAATTGACTCGCGCCGTCGGCAGCAGCGACCGCGACGCCGTGGCGCATGCCGAATCGCGCGCGCTGGAACTGGCGAGCGGGCTCGCGCTGCCGGCCACGCTGGGCCTTGCCGTGCTGGCGGAGCCGATCGTGCGGCTGCTGTTCGAACATGGCGCCTTCGGCATTGAGGACAGCGCGGCGACCGCGCATGCGCTGATATGGCTGGCGCTGGGCCTGCCCGCGCATGTGCTGATCAAGGCGCTGTCGCCGGCCTTTTTTGCCCGCGGCGACACGATGACGCCGCTGCTCGCAACGGCCAAAGGCCTTGTGGTCGCGATCGCCCTCGCCGTGTTGCTCGGGCATTTCTTCGGCGCAAGTGGCATTGCCGCAAGTATCGCCGCTGGAGCCTGGAGCAGCGCAGCCTCCTTGCTGCGAAAAGGCACTAGCGAATTCGGCTTCTCGCTTGACGTCGCCGCCCGCAAGCGGCTGCCGCGGATCGTGCTTGCCGCAGCTGCCATGGGTGCCCTGCTCTGGCTGACCAGGGATCTGATGCCATCAGAGGCCCATGGCCTGGTTCGCGTCCTGGTGCTGGGCCTTCAGATCGCGGCCGGGATCGCCGTCTACGGCCTGCTTCTGCAAATCCTCGGCGCGGCCTCCTGGCGCGAGGCGGCTGCCGCACTGAGGCGGCCCGCTTAGCGAATTGCCCTTGACGGGGCAGCCTCGCTGTTGGAAACGACGGCCAAATACCTATGGGAAGCTGACCATGCCATTCGTTGAACGGGTCTTTTCAGGCGTCCAGCCGACGGGCAATCTGCACCTCGGCAACTACCTCGGCGCGATCGTCAACTTCGTGAAGATGCAGGAAACCCACAACTGCATCTATTGCGTGGTCGACATGCACGCGATCACGCAAGGCCTGGACGTCTGGGGCGGACCGGTCGAGCTCGCGCGCAACACCCGCGAGGTGACCGCGGCGTTCATCGCCGCCGGCATCGATCCGAACAAGCACATCGTGTTCAACCAGAGCCAGGTCTCCGGCCACGCCGAGCTCGCCTGGATCTTCAACTGTGTCGCGCGCATGGGCTGGCTCGGCCGCATGACCCAGTTCAAGGAGAAGGCCGGCAAGGACCGCGAGAACGCCTCGGTCGGGCTGTTCGACTATCCCGTGCTGATGGCCGCCGACATCCTGCTCTACCGCGCCACCCATGTTCCCGTCGGCGAGGACCAGAAGCAGCATCTCGAGCTCTCGCGCGACATCGCGCAGAAGTTCAACAACGATTTCGGCGACTCGATCCGCGCGCAAGGCACGAATGACGGCCTGTTCTTTCCGCTGCCGGAACCCTTGATCACGGGGCCGGCGACGCGGGTGATGAGCTTGCGCGACGGCACCAAGAAGATGTCGAAGTCGGATGCGTCGGACAATTCGCGCATCAACCTGACCGACGACGCCGACACCATCGCGCAGAAGATCCGCAAGGCGAAGACCGACCCGGAGCCACTGCCGAGCGAAGAGAAAGGCCTGGAAGCGCGCCCCGAGGCCGACAATCTGGTCGGCATTTTCGCCGCCCTCTCCGACCGCTCCAAGGCCGACGTGCTCCGCGAATTCGGCGGCGGCCAGTTCTCCAGCTTCAAGAACGCGCTGGCCGAGCTGTGCGTCAGCAAGCTCGCACCGATCGCCGGCGAGATGAAGCGCCTGGTTGCGGACCCCGGCCACATCGACACCATCCTGAACGAGGGTTCCGACCGGGCCCGCGCCATCGCCGAGGAGACCATGAAGCTCTCCAAGGACATCGTCGGCTTCATCCGCCGGCGGTGATTGCTTATCGTCACAATCATTCCGGGGCGCCCGCATAGCGGACCCGGAATCTCGAGATTCCGGGTTCGATGCTACGCATCGCCCCGGAATGACGGAACGAGAAGCACGCGAGGGACGACAAAAGGGACCTAACTCCCTGATTTATCTGCAAAACGGTCTTGATCGTGCGTTCTCCGTCGCCATCTGCTAGGGAAGAGGCCACGCGCCGGCCTTGAACCGGCGACGTCTGGAGAAACCCATGTTCATTCAAACCGAAGCCACCCCCAATCCCGCCACGCTGAAGTTCATTCCCGGCCGCGTCGTGTCCGACGGCAGCCCGATGGAATTTTCGAGCCGCGAAGCCGCAACCCGTTCGCCGCTCGCGGAAAAGCTGTTCGACGTGCCCGGCGTCACCGGCGTGTTCTACGGATCGGACTTCATCACCGTCACCAAGGCGGACGGTGAATGGCAGCAGCTCAAGCCCGCGATCCTCGGCGCCATCATGGAGCACTACATGTCCGGCGCGCCGCTGCTCGCCGGCGGCGAAGCGCAGGGCGACATCGATCTCGACGACGAGGACGAATTCTTCGACGAAGCCGATGCCGAGACGGTCGACATGATCAAGGACCTGATCGAGACGCGGGTGCGGCCGGCGGTCGCCAATGACGGCGGCGACATCACCTTCCGCGGCTTCAAGGACGGGATCGTCTATCTCAACATGAAGGGCGCCTGCTCGGGCTGCCCCTCCTCGACCGCGACGCTGCAGCACGGCATCCAGAATTTGCTCAAGCATTTCGTGCCCGACGTGGTCGAAGTCCGGCCGATGTGAGCACGGATGCCGTAGGTGGGCAAAGCGAAGCGTGCCCACCTCCCTGCCGTAGGATAGAGATGGTGGGCACGGCGCAAGAGCGCCTTTGCCCACCCTACGAAGTGCGGCGCCATGGGGCTACGTATAGTGAATGACACATGGCGGATAATCGTCTGGTTCGCTAGACTGCCTACTATTCGCCATCAGCCATTCGCTTTTTCATGCTGATCCTTGCCATCGATACCGCGCTGGAGGCGTGCGCGGCCGCAGTGCTCGATACCGACGCCGGCGAGCTCCTTGCGCAGGAGCAGATGCTGATGAAGCGCGGTCACGCCGAGGCGCTGATGCCGATGATCGCGCGCGTGATGCAATCGGCGGACCTTGCTTTCACTACACTCGACCGCATCGCTGTGACCGTCGGTCCCGGCAGCTTCACCGGCTTGCGCGTCGGCATTTCGGCGGCACGCGGTCTTGCGCTCGCAGCCAAGCGGCCGGTGGTTGGGCTGACGACCTTGTCGGCCTATGCGGCCCCCATCATCGGCCGGAGCGGTTCGGTGCCGGTGATCTCGGCGATCGATGCGCGGCATGACCACGTCTATTTCCAGATCGTCGGCGGCGACGGCAGCCAGCTGGTGCAGCCAGGCATCGCCTCCATCGATGAGGCGATCGCAGCGGCGCGATTCGGCGCGCCACACCTGGTCGGCAACGCCGCGAACATTCTCGCCGAGCGCTGGCCCAAGGATGCGCCACAACCTGTGTCCGTCGACGCGCAGCCCGCACCCGACATCGGCTGGGTCGCGTGGCTCGGTGCCGCGGCCAATCCCGACACGACGCCGGCGCGGCCGTTTTATCTGAAGGCGCCCGACGCAAAGCCGGCCGCATTGCCGCCGCTCGCTCCAGCCGCAAGCTCATGATGAGATGGTTTTCGGACTGGTGGCGCGGCGGCACGGCCGCCGTTGAGCCGGCAGCAGCACGCGACGCGGCACGGCTGGCGCAATTGCACGGCGCGTCCTTTGCGCATGGCTGGGGCGAGAGCGAATTCGAGGCCATGCTCAGCGAGCGCAACACGCTGGTGCACCGCTTGCGCGTGGGGCGCAAAATCATCGGCTTTGCGGTGTCGCGGATCGGCGCGGACGAAGCCGAAATCCTCTCGGTCGCGATCGACCAGGCCCACCGCGGCCGCGGCCTCTCCCGCACGCTGCTGATGACCCATCTCGGTCACCTTGCGGGACGCGGCGTGCGAACGATCTTTCTGGAGGTCGAGGAGAACAACCAGCCCGCACGACGCCTCTATGAGAGGGCCGGATTCGTGGTGGTCGGGCGCCGCGAACGCTACTATAAGCAGCCGAACGGGGAACAATTGAACGCACTTCTGATGCGGCGTGACTTGTCGTAACATTGATGGCATTAAGCGCCCCCGCAGACGGACACACCATGACCGGACTTAAACCTTCTTCGGCACCCAAGGCGACCGGCATCGAGGCGCGCTGTGCCGCCACCGGCATGCGCATGACCGAGCAGCGCCGCGTGATCGCGCGCGTGCTTGCGGAAGCGGTCGATCACCCCGACGTCGAGGAATTGTACCGACGCTGTGTCGCGGTCGACGACAAGATCTCGATCTCGACGGTCTATCGCACCGTCAAGCTGTTCGAGGACGCAGGCATCATCGAACGCCACGATTTTCGCGAGGGCCGCGCGCGCTACGAGACGATGCGCGACAGCCATCACGACCACCTCATCAACCTGCGCGACGGCAAGGTGATCGAGTTCACCTCGGAAGAGATCGAGAAGCTGCAGGCGGAAATCGCCCGCAAGCTCGGCTACAAGCTGGTCGATCACAGGCTCGAGCTCTATTGCGTCCCGCTCGACGACGACAAGCCGACGTCTTAAGTCTCGTGCCCATCGACCTCATCATCTTCGATTGCGACGGCGTGCTCGTGGACAGCGAGGTGATTTCCTGTCGCGCTCATGCCGATGTGCTCACGCGCCACGGCTATCCGATCACCTCGGCACAGGTGTCCGAGCGCTTCCTCGGCCGTTCGACGAAGCAGGCCAATCTCGAAATCGAAAGCGAGCTCGGCCGCAAGCTGCCCGAGGCCTATCACGGCGATCTCCAGGACGAGCTGTTCCGCGCGTTCGAAGCCGACCTCGAGGCGATCCGCGGCATCCACGACGTGCTCGATGTCGTGACGCAACGCGTCTGTGTTGCTTCGAGCGGCTCGCATCCGCGCATGCAGGTGAGCCTCGGAAGCACGGGGCTCTATGAACGCCTCTCGCCGAATATCTTCTCGTCCTCCCAAGTGGCGAACGGCAAGCCGGCGCCGGACCTGTTCCTGTTCGCAGCCAGCCAGATGGGCGTGCCGCCCGAGCGCTGCGTCGTGATCGAGGACAGCCTGGCCGGCATTGCCGGCGCGCGGGCGGCCGGGATGAAGGTGTTCGGCTTTTACGGGGGCAGCCATTGCGACGACGGCCATGCCGAGACCCTGCGCCAGGCCGGCGCCGACCTGACCTTCGGCGATATGCATGAATTGCCGGACCTGGTCCGGCGCGTCGCCGCGGACGCCCTGACAGGCTGATTTCGGCCCATTGCCGTCATTCCAGGGCACGCGCAACGCGCGTGAACCCGGAATCCAGAGGTTTTCGCGCGGGATTCCGGGTTCGCGCTGGCGCGCGCCCCGGAATGACGACCCAAATCGGCTCATTCGCTGGATTTTCGATCCCTCAGCCTATATTTGAGGGCCGTCCTCCACCTCACCTCCGGGTTCCATGACGCCGCCGCGCAAGCTGCACATCAAATCATATGGCTGCCAGATGAATGTCTACGATGCCCAGCGCATGGTGGACACCCTGGCTCCGGAAGGATTCGTGGAGACAGCCCGTGCCGAGGACGCCGACCTTGTCATCCTCAACACCTGCCATATCCGAGAGAAGGCCTCCGAAAAGGTCTATTCCGAGCTCGGCCGCCTGCGCGTCGCCAAGGACGAAGCGGCGCGCGAGGGCCGCGCCATGCAGATCGCGGTGGCCGGCTGCGTCGCGCAGGCCGAAGGCGAAGAGATCGTGCGCCGCGCGCCCGTTGTCGACGTCGTGGTCGGACCGCAGAGCTATCATCATCTGCCCGACCTCCTGAAGCGCGCCGGCCATGAAGGCCGCGCGATCGAGACCGAGTTTCCCGCCGCCGACAAGTTCGGCTTCCTGACCCCGCCAAAACCCGATGCGATCCGCGCGCGCGGCATTTCCGCTTTCGTCACGGTGCAGGAAGGCTGCGACAAGTTTTGCACGTTCTGCGTGGTGCCCTACACGCGGGGCTCGGAGGTCTCGCGCCCGGTGGCGAAGATCGTCGACGATGTGAAGCGACTTGCCGACAATGGCGTGCGCGAGCTCACGCTGATCGGGCAGAATGTCAACGCCTATCACGGCGAGGGGCCTGACGGAAAAACCTGGGGGCTCGGCCGGCTACTCGAACATCTGGCGACGATTCCCGGCATCGCGCGGCTGCGCTATTCGACCAGCCATCCCCGCGACGTCGATGACGGTCTGATTGAAGCCCATCGCGATCTCGACGCCCTGATGCCGTTCGTGCATCTTCCGGTGCAGTCGGGCTCGGACCGGATTCTTGCCGCCATGAACCGGAAACATACCGCCGATGATTATCGGCGCGTCGTCGATCGTTTCCGCACCGCGCGCCAAGACATTGCTTTTTCATCAGATTTCATCGTCGGCTTTCCCGGCGAGACCGAGCAAGATTTTCTCGCGACCCTCGCGCTTGTCACGCAAATCGGCTACGCTGCGGCGTATTCGTTCAAATACTCCGCCCGGCCGGGAACGCCGGCCGCGGACATGCAGGAGACGGTGTCCCCCGCCGAGATGGACCAGCGATTGGAGCGGCTCCAGAACTTGATCGACAGCCAGCAATCGGCCTTCAACAAGGCTGCGATTGGCTCAACGGTCGACGTGCTGTTCGAACGTCCGGCGCGCAAGGACGGCCAGATCGTCGGCCGCACCGCCTTCCTGCAGCCCGCGCATGTGATGGCCTCGCCTGACATCATCGGAAAAATCCTGCCGGTCAGGATCGACAGCCTCGAGCGCTACAGTTTCCTCGGCGAGCTCGCCGCGCCACGCCATGCGCGCGAGCCCGCTTTATCATCCATCGCCACTGGAGCCTGAACCCTTGCCAAAAAGCGCATCGGATTCGTCTGCTATCGCTCCCAGCCGCAAATTTGACCGCGACATGCAAGTTCCGCCCGAGACCCAGGTCGTCATCGACTTCGACGACAACCGCGCCGCATCCGCGCTGGTCGGCCCCTACGGCCAGAATCTGGCGCAGATCGAGCGCCGGCTCGGCGTCGTCGTGGATTCCAAAGGCAACCACATCACCATCGGCGGCACCCGCGACGGCTGCGACGCGGCGCGCCGCGTGCTGGAGACTCTTTATGCCCACGCGGTGAAAGGCCAGGACGTCGACCAGGGCGAAGTCGAAGGCGCAATCCGCGCCGTGATCGCGCAAGGCTCGCTGTTCGAGTTTGACGCGAAGTCGGCCAAGTCGACCTTCGACAGCATCAACTTGCGCAAGCGCCCGGTGCGCGCCCGCACGGCGGCGCAAGACTCCTACATCCGCGCGCTGAAGCGTCATGAACTCGTGTTCGGCATCGGCCCCGCCGGTACCGGCAAGACCTGGCTCGCGGTCGCCCATGCCGCGCAATTGTTCGAGCGCAAGGAGGTCGACAAGATCATCCTGTCGCGCCCGGCGGTGGAAGCCGGCGAGCGGCTCGGCTTTTTGCCCGGCGATCTCCGCGAGAAGGTCGATCCGTATCTGCGCCCGATCTACGACGCCCTCTACGACCTGATGGACGCGCGCATCGTCGAGCGCGCGCTGCAGACCGGCGAGATCGAGATCGCACCGCTCGCCTTCATGCGCGGTCGCACGCTGACCAATGCCGCGATCATCCTCGACGAAGCCCAGAACACCACGTCGATGCAGATGAAGATGTTCCTCACCCGTCTTGGCGAGAACAGCCGCATGATCGTCACCGGCGATCCCTCGCAGATCGATCTGCCGAACGGCCAGACTTCGGGACTCGCCGAGGCGACGCGCCTGCTCGATGGCGTCGAAGGCATCGCGCAAGTTCATTTCAAGGCCGAGGACGTGATCCGCCACGAGCTCGTGGCACGAATCGTCGCCGCCTATGAAGGCTCGGCGCAGCGGCCGCCCGCCGGCAACAAATCCTGACGAGACAACAGCGGGACCAGGCGGGCGTTGACACAACGCCTTATCGTTCCGAACAGAGCCATGTCACATCCCAACCTTCCCATCACCGAGGTCCTCGTCGTCGCCGATTGCTGGCAAAGCGAGCCTGACGCCGAAGCCGTGATCCAGCGCGCCGTTGCGGCGGCCGCCGGATCCGTCGACGAAGACGTCGCGGACGCGGAAGTGGCGGTGATGCTGACCGATGATGCCGGCATCCGCACGCTCAACAGCAACTGGCGCGGCATCGACAAGCCGACCAACGTGCTGTCGTTTCCCGCGCTGCAGCCCGAGGGCGAATGGAAGCCGGGCGATGCGCCGCGCATGCTCGGCGACATCGCGATCGCCTTTGAGACCATGCGGCGCGAGGCGGACGAGGAACACAAGCCGTTCGACCATCATTTGAGTCATCTCGCGGTGCATGGTTTCCTGCACCTGATCGGCTACGATCACGAGAACGACGACGACGCGGAAGAAATGGAAGCACTCGAGACCGAGATCCTGGCTCATCTCGGCATCCCCGATCCCTATGCAGACCGCGCGGGGACGCACTGATATGCCGGACTCAGAGCCTATTCACGACAATCCGCGCAACACGGCCAATCTGCCGGCCGTCGTGACGCCGGGCGAGGTCATGCGCCCGACCGCGGAGGGCTGGCTTTTGCGGGCCATCCGCACGCTGTTCGGCTGGAAAGCCGGCTCGGTGCGTGACGATCTCCAGGTGGTGCTGGACGCATCGACGCCCGATGACACCGGCTTCTCCGCGGTCGAGCGCACCATGCTGCGCAACATCCTCGGCCTGCACGAGCGCCGCATCGCCGACGTCATGGTGCATCGTGCCGACATCATCGCTGTGAAGCGCGACATTCCGCTCGGCGAATTGATGGATCGGTTCGAGAGGGCGGGCCATTCGCGCCTCGTCGTCTACAACGAGACGCTCGACGATCCCGTCGGCATCGTCCACATCCGCGATCTGCTCGCCTTCATGACCGCGCGGGCGCGCGTCTCGGAGGCCACCAAGACCAAACGCAAGAAGCCGCTGCCGGCCGGGCTCGACCTGAAGGCCGTGGACCTCGCGCTGCCGCTGCAGGATGCGCGCATCATCCGCAAGCTGCTCTACGTGCCGCCGTCGATGCGCGCGATCGACCTTTTGGCGCAGATGCAGGCGACGCGCATTCACCTGGCCCTCGTCGTCGACGAATATGGCGGCAGCGACGGGCTGGTTTCGCTCGAGGACATTGTCGAGCAGATCGTCGGCGAGATCGACGACGAGCATGACAGCGACGAGCCGCCGTCGATCGTGCGGCTGCCCGACAACGCCTTCATCGCCGACGCCCGCGCCAGCCTGAAGGATGTCCGCACCGTCATCGGCGAGGACTTCGTCACCGGCGAGGCCGGCGAGGAAGTCGAGACGCTGGGCGGCTATCTCGTCAGCTTCGTCGGGCGCCTGCCGGTGCGCGGCGAGGTGATCTCCGGTCCCGGCCATTACGAGGTCGAGGTGCTCGATGCCGATCCGCGCCGCGTCAAGCGGCTGCGCATCTCGACCCGGAAAGAACGCCCCACACCGCGCACCCAGCGCGAGCGAAGCCGCCGCGAGGCCGCACCCGACAGCGGCCAGCCGCCGGCCAGTGACACCCCGACCCCGCCGCCTGCCGACGGGACCGGCCCGCAGTGAGCGCGTTCCAGCGTTTCCGGCAGATTGCGCTTGCCATCATCCTGACCTGGGGATGGAAGCGCGCGTTCCTCGCGATGGCGTGCGGCGCGTTCTCGGTGCTGGCGCTGGCGCCATTCAACGTCTTTCCGGTGCTGTTCATCACCTTCCCGGTGATGGTCTGGCTGATCGACGGCGCGGGTGCCGGACGTTACGGCGGCGTCCCCGCCGCGGCGCTGACCGGCTATTGGTTCGGGCTCGGCTATTTCGTCCCTGGCCTCTACTGGATCGGCTACGCCTTCTTCGTCGACGCCGACGTGTTCGCCTGGCTGACGCCGTTCGCCGTGCTGGGATTGCCGGCCTATCTCTCCGTCTTCACGGCGATCGGCTTCGCGCTGGCCCGCCTGCTCTGGACCAAGGACGCCACCCGCATTCTCGCGCTCGCCGCAAGCCTCACCATTGGCGAATGGCTGCGCGGGCACGCGCTCACGGGTTTTCCCTGGAACGCGTTCGGCTATGCGCTGTCGGAGCCGCTGGCGCTGGCACAGACGGCCTCGCTGATCGGCCAGTGGGGCATGACCTTCCTCACGGTCGCGATCTTCGCAAGCCCGGCGGTGCTGATCGACCGCACGCGCGATCGCAAGCCGGCATGGCGCGTGCCGGCTGCGGCGCTCGCGCTGCTGGTCGTCATGGGCATTTTCGGGGCGATCCGCCTGTCGCTGCATCCGACCACGATGGTTGCGGGCGCCAAGCTGCGCCTGATGCAGCCCAACCTGCAGCAGGACCTGAAATTCAACTACTCCGCCAAGGCGGCGGTGATGAAGAAATATCTGGCGCTGTCGGACCGCGCCTCCGGACCGCAATCGAGCGGCGTGAGCGCGGCCACAATCCTGATCTGGCCGGAATCAGCCTTTCCGTTCTTCCTGACCCGCGAAGCCGACGCGATGGCTGAGATCGCCGCGCTGCTGCCCAAGGGCACGGTGCTGATCACCGGCTCGGTCCGCGCGCCCGATCTGCCACCGGGCACGCCGATCACGCGGGCCTACAATTCGATCTATGTGATCGACCACGACGGCAGTGTGCTCGCCGTCTACGACAAGCTGCACCTGGTGCCGTTCGGCGAATATCTTCCGTACCAGGGCATCATGGAGAAGCTCGGCTTCGAGCAACTGACGCGCATGCGCGGCGGCTTCATTCCCGGTACGGTGCGGCACATGCTACCGGTGCCGAGCGCACCGCCCGCATTGCCACTGATCTGCTACGAGGCCATCTTCCCCGACGAGATCGGCACGCGCGACGAGCGCCCGGGCTGGATGGTGAACCTCACCAATGACGGCTGGTTCGGCATTTCGACCGGTCCGTACCAGCATCTGGAGCAGGCGCGGATGCGCGCCATTGAGCTTGGACTGCCGCTGGTCCGCTCGGCCAATACCGGCATCTCGGCCGTGATCGATCCGGTGGGACGGACGGTGGCCAGCCTCGGCCTCGGCATCGAAGGCATTTTGGACGCAAATCTGCCGACCGCAATCCCGCCCACGATCTATGCGAGAGTCGGTGACATCCCCGCAGCCATGCTCGTCGCACTGGCTGTGATTTTGGCGGTGCGGCGGCGCGTTGCCAAACGGCGCCCCTGATTACCGCGGCTTGCGATGTCCGGCGAGGTGGCCGGAATCCTTTGACAACCGTAGTCCCACGGTTGACAGACTGCACACGGGCTCCCCATTCTGCACCGTCTGCAAAAGACAGCGGTGCATTGCTAAATTTCTCCGCAATGTTTCCCCAATCAGAGTGAAGTTTTGACGTCGCTGTCACCTGAGGCAATCGTTCATTGCGCCGACGGTGGTGTTTGGAGGGCTGAGGAAATGTCGAAAGCGCCCAACCCTGTTGACAAATATGTCGGCAGTCGCGTGCGCATGCGCCGCATCATGTTGGGCATGAGTCAGGAAAAGCTCGGTGAAGCTTTGGGCCTGACATTCCAGCAGATCCAGAAATACGAGAAGGGCACCAACAGGGTCGGCGCGAGCCGCATCCAGCAAATTGCAGAGATTCTGCAGGTGCCGGTATCGTTCCTGTTCGAAGGCGGACCGAGCGGCGTCGCCGGCCCCGACGGCTTCGCCGAAGGCGCGTCGCCCTCTTATGTCTCGGACTTCCTCGCGACATCGGAAGGGCTCGCTTTGACCAAGGCGTTCACCCGAATCACCGATTCGAAGCTGCGCCGTTCGATCGTCGATCTGGTCGAGCAGATCGCCGCCCGCGAAGGCCCGGACAAGCGCTGAGGCGCTTTTTCATTCCGATTTGAGACTGCGCCAAATCTGGCCTATGTCGTCATTTGCGGACCGCGCCTCGCGCTGCCTCCGCTTAAATGATGCGATTCAAAGGCACAGATACGTCCATGGCGAGCTCCAATTCATTCGATTCCCAAACTATCCTCGCCGGTATCCGCCGCTGGGTGGAGATCGAGACGCCGACGGAAGTGCCCGAGCAGGTCAACAAGCTGACCTCGATGGTTGCCGATCATTATCGCGATCTGCCCGTCACGCTCGAACGCATCGCCGGTGTCGATGGCTGCGGCGATCATCTTGCGGTGCGTTCGACCTGGGGCCAGGACCGACCCGGTATCCTGGTGCTTAGTCATCTTGATACCGTTCATCCCATGGGCTTCATCGCGCGGCTGCCGTTCAAGGTCGAAGGCGACAGCGCGTTCGGTCCCGGCATCTACGACATGAAGGGCGGCGCCTACATCGCCTATCACGCCTTTCGCGAGCTGTGCGCTGCACCCACCCGTCCACCGCTCGGCATCACCCATCTGTTCACCTCCGACGAGGAGATCGGAAGCCCGACCTCACGCGCGCTGATTGAGAACGAGGGGCGCAAGGCCAAATACGTGCTGGTGACGGAGCCGGCGCGCGACGGCGGCAAGATCGTCACCGGACGCAAGGGCGTCGGGCGCTTCCAGGTGTTCATCAAGGGCGTGCCCGCGCATGCCGGCTCGCGGCCCGAAGACGGTCGCAGCGCGGTGCGTGAGCTCGCCAACGTCATCCAGACGCTGGAAGGGATGAACGATCTGACGCGCGGCGTCACCGTCAATGTCGGCGTGGTGCGCGGCGGCACCCGCCCCAACGTCACGCCGGAAGAAGCCTATGCCGAAGTCGATCTGCGCGTGCCTGGTACCAACGACGCGGACGAGTTCGTCGGCAAGATCCTCGGACTGACCTCGCAGACACCAGGCGTGACCGTGACCGTCACCGGCGAGCTCAACCGTCCGCCTTACGAGAAGGGCAATGCCGGCGCCTCGCTGTATGAGCATGCCAAGACGGTGGCCGCCGAACTTGGTTTCGAGCTCGTCGATACCCACACCGGCGGCGGCTCGGACGGCAATTTCACCGCGCCTTACACCGGCACGCTCGACGGTCTCGGCGTCGACGGCAAGGGCGCGCACACCCATTATGAGCAGCTCTACGTCTCATCGCTCGAACCGCGCGCCCGCCTGCTCTATCGCCTGTACCAGACGCTGCGATGAGCGAACGCAAGTCAGACCCCGATCGTGCCGACGGCGAGCGCGCCTTCTTCGGACGGCGCAAGGGTCACAAGCTCAGGCAGCACCAGGCCGATCTGGTCGATCATCTGCTGCCGCATCTGTCGCTCGACATCACGGCGGGAAGACCGGCGAACGCGAACGAGATCTTCGATCCCGCGGCCGAGGATGTGCGGCTCGAGATCGGCTTCGGCGGCGGCGAACATCTCGCCGCGGAAGCGCAAAACTTTCCGACCACCGGCTTCATCGGCTGCGAGCCTTACGTCAACGGCATGGCCAAGATCCTGGCGCAGATCGAAGCGGCCAACATCCGCAACATCCGCCTGTTCGCCGGCGATGCCGCCGAGCTGCTGGCCTGGCTGCCCGATTCCTCGCTGTCGCGGATCGACCTGATCCATCCCGATCCCTGGCCGAAACGACGGCACTGGAAGCGACGCTTCGTGCAGGACAGGACCATCGCTGCGATGGCGCGCGTGCTGAAGGCGGGCGGTGAATTCCGCTTCGTCTGCGACATCGACGATTACTGCGCCTGGACGCTGTCGCATCTGTCGCGCGCGTCGGATTTCACATGGCTCGCCGAGCGCGCCGATGATTTCCGTCAGCCCTGGGTCGGCTACACCATGACGCGCTATGGACGAAAAGCCGCGCGCGAGGGACGCAAGGCGGCGTATTTGCGGTTCAGAAGAAGCTGATTGTCGTTCCGGGGCGATGCGAAGCATCGAACCCGGAACCTCGAGATTCCGGGTTCGCGCTTTCGCGCGCCCCGGAATGACAGACGAGAGAATCTCAGATCGTCTGCCGGTTGCGCCAGAAATTCACGACGCGCTCGGCGGTCGATGGCATCAGGCGGGCGAAGTTCAGGCGCGCCTGCTCGAGATCGGCATCACCAGGGGTGCGATGCGGCCCGTACCACATCAGGATCAGCGCGCGCACCGTCGGCCAGCCCAGATTCAGCACACGGCCGATGACCAGAATCGGATCGTAGCGGTCGCCCGCGAGCAGGCGATCGAGCATCGCCAGCCTGACGCCTGACATCGCCGAGAGCGTGGCAACCGATTCCTCGTATTTGTGCGCCTTGGCGAAGCCGAGCAGCGCGCTCTCGCCGAGATGGCCGCCGCGATGCAGACCGAGCACCGTGCGTTGCGCGTCCGAGAAATCTCGTCGCGGCCCGGGCGGCAGCGAAGCCTCCTCGATCGCCGCCATCGCGCGGTTGATCTCGACCTGACGCGTCGGATTGACCACCGTGGAAAGGCGACGCCTGATGACGTCGAGCGTGCCGTCCAGAAGCTCCTTGAGGTGCTCGCCCGAAAGATCCTCGCGTTGGCCGATCTTGAGCGTCAGCACGCCGTCCTGGCTCGCACGCTTGATCAGCTCCGAATAGCCGCCCGGCGAGAAATGCGCCCCGGCGTTGCCGGCGGCGCGGCGCACCACGTCGCGATCGCCGCGCTGGACCAGCACGTCGGTGATCTCGGTCGACAAGGTCGGCCGCTCCGTTATCGCCAGCAGATGGCCCTGGCCTTTCAGCCGGGCGATCTCGACAAGCGCGGCTTCATCGAGCACGGGCGAGCGGCGCAGCACAGGACCCGCCACCATGATCTCGTTTTCACGCGCAAGCTGGCCGACCAGATGAGGCGGCGCATTGTCCAGCCGTGAGAAGCGCTCGGCGAGATCGACCCGCGCGGCAAGCTCGGCATGCGGGACGAGGTCGATCAGGAGATTGTCAAAGAGATCGACCAGCTCGGGACGGAGATTTGAAGCGTCCCGGAAGAACAGCGCGGAGATAGCGCTCGCGATCTCGCCACGACGCCGGGGATCACCGCGTTTGACGATATCGTCCAGTCCGGGAATGAGCGACGTGGCAACGGTCATGGAACGCAAACTCGAATCTGGCACGCCGTGGGCGCGCCATAGCTCAAGCCGCTCCACGATTGCGGAATCTAGGCCCCCTTCGTGAAAGAAGCGTTGCTCCCAGGGGCGCCGGTCGGCACTCCCCAGGGGCGCCAAGGGGCGACGGCCAGAGGCGCAAAAAGCTACATCCGCCTGCGATGGGCCTTGTCCGGGGGAGCGGAAAGGGCTATATCAGCGCCAATTCATCTTCTCATACGATCCGCGTAGTGAGAGTGGGCCCGAAAGGACCCGCTCTTTTTTATTACCTGAACGCGGCTCGGTAGAAGATTGCGGCCCGACGCTGTCGGGAAAGTTCCGAAGCGGGCTTTGTCCTCTTAGCCAAGCGTTAACCATCGAGCGCCTTGACCCCTGATATGACCGGACCGACCACTGGTTCCACCGATGCCGAGTTGCTGGCCGAGCCGAGGCTCGTGGTCGAGCCGGGCGTGGCGGCACGGGTGTCTGCGGTCGCGGCGCCGGTGCTCGAAGGCATGGGCTACCGCCTGGTGCGGATCCGTATTTCGGGCGAGGCCGGCTGCACCGTGCAGATCATGGCCGAACGGCCTGATGGTTCGATGCAGCTCGAGGATTGCGAGGCGATTTCGCGGGCGCTGTCGCCGGTGCTCGATGTCGCCGACCCCATCGACCGCGCCTATCGGCTGGAGATCTCCTCGCCGGGGATCGATCGGCCGCTGGTGCGCCGCTCCGATTTCGAACGCTATTCCGGCCATCTGGTGAAGGTCGAGATGGCCGTCGCCCATGAGGGCCGCAAGCGGTTCCGCGGCATTCTCGGTGCCGTCGAAGGCGACCGCGTGCACCTGCGTCGCGACGACGCCAAGGCGGGCGACGACGCCGACGTGCTGCTGACCATGGAAGATATCGGTGAGGCACGGCTGGTGCTGACCGATGAGCTGATCGCCGAATCGATGCGCCGCGGCAAGGCCGAGGAGCGCAAGATGCGCCGCGATCTCGGTCTGGAGCCGCCGCAAGCACCCCACGCCGAGATCAGTGCAAAAATCACCAAGAACACCAAGCCGAAAAAGAAGCCGGCACCGACCAATACCAAGAAACATCGCCTTGCCGCCGAACGCGCGCGGCGCGGCGAGATCGAGCCTGACGAAGGAGACTAGCCATGGCAGTCAGCGCCAATCGACTTGAATTGCTCCAGATCGCCGACGCCGTCGCCCGCGAGAAATCGATCGATCGCGGCATCGTCATCGCGGCAATGGAAGATGCCATCGCCAAGGCGGCGCGCGCCCGTTACGGCAGCGAGACTGACGTTCACGCCGAGATCGACCCGAAGAAGGGCGAGCTGCGGCTGTCGCGCCACATGCTGGTGGTCGACAAGGTCGAAAACCACTCCAACCAGATCTCGCTGATCGACGCGCAGCGCGCCAATCCGGGCGCCCAGGTCGGCGACACCATCGCAGACACGCTGCCGCCGCTGGAATATGGCCGCATCGCCGCGCAATCGGCCAAGCAGGTGATCGTGCAGAAGGTGCGCGAGGCCGAGCGCGACCGGCAATATCAGGAATTCAAGGACCGCATCGGCGACATCGTCAACGGCGTCGTCAAGCGCGTCGAATATGGCAGCGTGATCGTCGATCTCGGCCGCGGTGAAGCCATCATCCGCCGCGACGAGATGCTGCCGCGCGAAGTGTTCCGCAACGGCGACCGCGTCCGCGCCTATATCTTCGACGTCCGTCGCGAGACCCGCGGACCGCAGATCTTCCTGTCCCGCACCCATCCGCAGTTCATGGCGAAGCTGTTCGCGCAGGAAGTGCCTGAAATCTATGACGGCATCGTCGAGATCAAGGCGGTCGCCCGCGACCCCGGCTCGCGCGCGAAAATCGGCGTGATTTCCCGCGATTCCTCGGTCGATCCGGTCGGCGCCTGCGTCGGCATGCGCGGCTCGCGCGTGCAGGCCGTGGTGAACGAATTGCAGGGCGAGAAGATCGACATCATTCCGTGGTCGCCCGACATCGCGACCTTCGTGGTCAACGCGCTGGCGCCGGCCGAAGTGTCCAAGGTCGTGATCGACGAAGACCGCGAGCGCATCGAGGTCGTGGTGCCCGATACCAACAACCAGCTCTCGCTGGCGATCGGCCGCCGCGGCCAGAACGTGCGCCTGGCCTCGCAGCTCACCGGCTGGGACATCGACATCCTGACCGAGCAGGAGGAATCGGAGCGCCGCCAGGCCGACTTCGAGAACTCCACCCGTGTCTTCATGGAATCGCTCAATGTCGACGAGGTGGTCGGCCAGCTGCTGGCGTCCGAAGGCTTCACCTCGGTCGAGGAACTCGCGATGGTGGACCTCAAGGAACTCGCCAGCATCGAGGGTTTCGACGAGGAAACCGCGCAGGAGCTACAGAGCCGTGCCCGTGAATATCTCGATCAGCAGGAAGCCGAGATCGAGGCCAGGCGCAAGGAGCTCGGCGTCGAGGACGCCGTGAAGGACGTGCCCGGCGTGACCTCGAAGATGCTGGTGAAGTTCGGCGAGAACGACATCAAGACAGTCGAGGACCTCGCCGGCTGCGCCACCGACGATCTGGTCGGCTGGACCGAGCGCAAGGAAGGCGGCGAACAGACCAAGTTCGCCGGCGCGCTCGACGGCCTCGGCATCTCGCGTGACGAGGCGGAAGCCATGATCATGCAGGCCCGCGTCAAGGCTGGCTGGATCACCGAGGCTGACCTCGCCAAGCCGGCCGAAGAGGCTGACGCGGCCGAAGATCAGCCGGCTTAAGGGCCAAGGAGAATGTCGCCCGGATGCTTGCCAGCGTTGACAGCGAACTTGACCATGGACCGCGGGCCGAAAGGTCCGCGACCATGCGCATGTGCGCGGTCAGCCGCGAGGTCCGGCCGATCGATGAGCTGATCCGCTTTGTCGTATCGCCTGCCGGCGATATAGTTCCCGATCTCAAGCGCAAGCTGCCTGGACGCGGCATGTGGGTGACCGCCTCGCGCCAGGTGGTTGCGGAAGCCGTGCGGCGTCACCAATTTAGCAAAGCCTTCAAGCGCGAGCTGCGCACTCCCCAGACGCTTCCCGCCGACATCGAGGCGCTCCTGGTCCGGAGCGTGACCGAAGCCCTTGGGATTGCCGCCAAGGCGGGCCAGATCGTCACCGGATTCGGCAAGGTCGAGAGCGCCCTCAGGGAAGGCACGGTCGAGGTCCTGATCCACGCCAGCGACGGGGCCGCGGACGGAATCCGCAAATTGGACATGCTGGCACGGCAAAATGCCGGAAATCGCGGTACCAAGCCGCAGATTCCCGTCATCACCGCCCTGAAATCGGTAGAATTGGATTTGGCACTGACCCGGTCAAATGTGATACATGCTGCCCTGCTCGCGGGCCCGGCGAGCAAGTCATTCCTTTCACGTAGCCAGATGCTGGTCCGATACCGGATGGCGGACGCTGACAAGACTGCCGAAAAGCCCGGCCAGGATTTCTGAGAGACAACGACGACCCGATAGGACGGTGCGGAAACGCACAACACTGAATAAATCAGGATTAGGACTGCTGAATGGTTGATACCAAGACCCCTGACGACAAGAAGCTGAGCGTTCCGAGCAAGACGCTATCGCTCAAGCCGCGCGTCGAAACGGGCACTGTGCGCCAGAGCTTCAGCCATGGCCGCAGCAAGCAGGTCGTGGTCGAGAAGCGCGGCAAGCGCCGCATCGACGGCACCCCTGAGCCGCAGGCCCCCACGGTTGTTGCAAAGCCGGCGCCGGCTGCGCCCACGCCCGCCCCGTCACGCCCGGTGCCGCCGCGCAACGCCGGCTCCGGCGTCGTGCTGCGTACCTTGACCGAGGACGAACGTTCGGCTCGCGCCAGCGCGCTCGCTGACGCCAAGGTTCGCGAAATCGAAGAGCGCCGCCAGGCCGAGGAAGAGGCCCAGCGCCGCGCCGTCCGCGAGGCCGCCGAACGCGCCGAGCGCGAAGCCGCCGAATCCCGCCGCAAGGCCGAGGAAGAGCGTCACCGTCACGAGGACGAAGCCAAGCGCAAGGCCGAGACCGAAGCCAAGAAGCGTTTTGGCGAAGGCGAGCAGCCGGCAGCCGGCGCGCGTCCCGCCGCCGCAGCTTCGGCCCCGGCGGCCACCGCCCCGCGCCCCGCGCCGACCACGACGCGTCCGGGAGCGACGACCACCGCTCGCCCGGCAACCACCACGTCACGGCCGGGCGGCCCTGTCGGTCGCACGCCCGCCGTTGCGGCCGGTCCGGACGAGGACGATGGTCCGCGCCAGATCCGCCGCGGTCCCGGCGGCGCCGCGCGTCCTGCCGCGGCCCCGAAGACCACGCACAAGCCCGGCCCGCAGAAGGAGCGCGGCCGTCTGACCGTCGTGACCGCTCTCAACGCGGACGACGTGCGCGAGCGCTCGATCGCCTCGTTCCGCCGCCGCACCCAGCGCCTGAAGGGCCATGCCTCGAACGAGCCGAAGGAAAAGCTCATTCGCGAAGTGACGATTCCGGAAGCGATCACCATCCAGGAACTCGCCAACCGCATGTCCGAACGCGCGGTCGACGTCATCCGCATGCTGATGAAGCAGGGCGCGATGCACAAGATCACCGACGTGATCGACGCCGACACCGCGCAGCTGATCGCCGAAGAGCTCGGCCACACCGTCAAGCGCGTCGCCGCGTCGGACGTTGAAGAGGGTCTGTTCGACCAGGTCGATGATTCCACCGATACCGAGACGCGTTCGCCCGTCGTGACCGTGATGGGCCACGTCGACCACGGCAAGACCTCGCTGCTCGACGCGCTCCGCCATGCCAACGTGGTGTCGGGCGAAGCCGGCGGCATCACCCAGCATATCGGCGCCTATCAGGTGCTGTCGCCCGAAAGCGGCAAGAAGATCACCTTCATCGACACGCCCGGCCACGCCGCGTTCACCGCGATGCGCGCCCGCGGCGCCAAGGTCACCGACATCGTCGTGCTGGTGGTCGCGGCCGATGACGGCGTCATGCCGCAGACGATCGAAGCCATCAATCACGCCAAGGCCGCCCGCGTGCCGATCATTGTTGCCATCAACAAGATCGACAAGCCCGATGCCAAGCCCGAGCGCGTCCGCACCGAGCTGCTCCAGCACGAGGTGCAGGTGGAATCCTTCGGCGGCGAAGTCGTCGACGTCGAAGTCTCCGCCAAGAACAAGACCAATCTCGACAAGCTGCTCGAGATGATCGCGCTCCAGGCCGAAATCCTCGATCTGAAGACCAATTCGGAGCGTCCGGCCGAAGGCACCGTGATCGAGGCCAAGCTCGATCGCGGCCGTGGTCCGGTTGCAACCGTGCTGGTCCAGCGCGGCACGCTGCGTGTCGGTGACATCATCGTCGCCGGCGCCGAGATGGGCCGCGTCCGTGCGCTGATCTCGGATCAGGGCGAGACCGTGGACGAGGCCGGCCCGTCGGTGCCGGTCGAGGTGCTCGGCTTCAACGGTCCGCCGGAAGCCGGCGACCGTCTCGCGGTCGTCGAGAACGAAGCCCGCGCCCGCCAGATCACCAGCTACCGCGCGCACCAGAAGCGCGAGAACGCGGCGGCCTCGATCTCGGGCATGCGCGGCTCGCTCGAGCAGATGATGTCGCAGTTGAAGACGGCGGGCCGCAAGGAATTCCCGCTGATCGTCAAGGCCGACGTGCAGGGCTCGCTGGAAGCGATCCTCGGCTCGCTGGAGAAGCTGGGTACCGACGAAGTCGCAGCCCGCATCCTGCATGCCGGCGTCGGCGGCATCTCGGAATCCGACGTGACGCTCGCGGAGGGCTTCAACGCCGCGATCATCGGCTTCTCGGTTCGTGCGAACAAGGAAGCCGCTGCCGCCGCCAAGCGCAACGGCATCGAGATCCGCTACTACAACATCATCTACGACCTCGTGGACGACGTGAAGAAGGCGATGAGCGGCCTGCTCGCGCCGACCTTGCGCGAAACTATGCTGGGCAATGCCGAGATCCTGGAGATCTTCAACATCTCCAAGGTCGGCAAGGTTGCCGGCTGCCGCGTCACCGACGGCACCGTGGAACGCGGCGCCAATGTGCGCCTGATCCGCGACAACGTCGTCGTGCACGAAGGCAAGCTGTCGACGCTGAAGCGCTTCAAGGACGAGGTGAAGGAAGTCCAGGCCGGCCAGGAATGCGGCATGGCCTTCGAGAACTATCACGACATGCGTGCCGGTGACGTGATCGAGTGTTATCGCGTGGAGACGATCCAGCGCTCCCTGTAAGTCCAAATCTTACCGAAGCGCCCGGATCTTTTTGAGCTGAAATTGCGGGAGTGCGATGGCCGGATTTTTTCCGGCCATCCACGCTCCATTCGTTTCAACAGGACAAATGACAATGCTCGTGTCCCAAACGCGGGCACGTTGAGGTGATTTTCGACCATGCCACGGCATCATCAGAAAAAGAGTTCCGCGCCCGGCGGCTCGCAGCGTCAGCTGCGCGTCGGCGAGCAGGTTCGCCACGCGATAGCCGATATTCTGGCGCAAGGCAGCGTGCATGATGCGGACCTCGAAGGCCACATCATCACCGTGCCGGAGGTGCGGATGTCGCCCGATTTGAAGCTCGCGACAATCTACGTGATGCCGCTCGGTGGCCGCGACACCGAGCTCGTCATCACTGCGCTCGATCGCAACAAGAAATTCCTGCGCGGCGAAGTCGCGCGGCGCGTTAACCTGAAATTTGCACCTGACATTCGCTTCCGCGTCGACGAACGATTCGACGAAGCGGAACGGATCGAGAAGCTTTTGCGAACACCTGCGGTGCAGAAGGACTTGGACAAGAATCCGGATCAGAACCCGGATTCGGATCGGGAAGAAGAACAATGATGATGAACCCCGCACACGGCGCGATCGGCAGCGATGAGGTCGATGCGCGCGAGGCGCAGCAAAATAGTTTTGCGGATATCGGCGGCAATGGAGAGCCGCATCGGGAGGCGCGTCGCGTCAACAACGATCCGCGTGCGAACAAGCAGAAGGGCAATCAGGTGCGCCGCGATCGTCGCGATGTGCACGGCTGGGTCGTGCTCGACAAGCCGATCGGCATGACCTCGACGCAGGCCGTTGCCGTGCTCAAGCGCCTGTTCAACGCAAAGCGCGCCGGTCATGCCGGCACGCTCGATCCGCTCGCCTCCGGCGGACTGCCGATCGCGCTGGGTGAAGCCACCAAGACGGTTCCCTTCGTCATGGATGGCCGCAAGCGCTACCGCTTCACCGTGTGCTGGGGCGAGGAGCGCGACACCGACGATATCGAAGGCCAGGTCACCGCCACGTCCGACCAGCGCCCGACCCGGGAGGCGATTGAAGCCCTGCTGCCCCGTTTCACGGGAGTCATCGAGCAGGTTCCACCTCGCTATTCCGCGATCAAGGTCCAGGGCGAGCGGGCCTATGACCTCGCCCGCGACGGCGAGGTCGTGGAGCTGGCTCCCCGCCCGGTCGAGATTCACCATTTAATCCTTGTAGATCAACCAGATAATGACCGGGCCGTGTTCGAGGCCGAGTGCGGCAAGGGAACCTATGTCCGGGCACTCGCCCGCGATATGGGCCGGATTCTCGGTACTTTCGGTCATATTTGCGCGCTGCGGCGGACCCTGGTCGGCCCATTCAGCGAAAATGACATGATTCCGCTGGATCAGCTGGAGGCTTTGTGCGATAGAGCCGCGTCCGGCGAGGGAAGCCTCGCCGACGCGCTGATGCCCGTTGAGACCGCGCTGGACGACATCCCGGCACTGGCCGTCACTCGGGCTGATGCGGCAAGGCTCCATCGGGGCCAGGCCGTTTTGTTGCGCGGACGGGATGCGCCCACAAGTAGCGGCACAGTCTATGTCACGGTGGCAGGCCGTCTTTTGGCGCTTGCTGAAGTTGGCAATGGCGAAATCATCCCCAAGCGTGTGTTCAACCTGACCGGCTTGACTGCCTCAACCGGTCGCAACGAGAGAAATTGACGATGTCGATTGCCGCAGAACGCAAAGCGGAAGTCATCAAGACGAATGCCACCAAGGCCGGTGATACCGGTTCGCCCGAGGTTCAGGTCGCGATCCTGTCGGAACGCATCAACAACCTGACCAACCATTTCAAGACCCACGTGAAGGACAACCATTCGCGTCGTGGTCTCTTGAAGCTGGTCTCGACCCGCCGCTCTCTCCTCGACTATCTGAAGAAGAAGGACGAGGCGCGGTACAAGGCGCTGCTCGAGAAGCACAACATTCGTCGCTAAGAGTTCTTGCGCGCGCCACTGGCGCGCGTTTTTGCGCGTGATTTCGAGCGAAAGCGCTTATTGCAGGGTTTTTGATCGAGGCTCACGCGTAAGTCCGGTGTGAGCGATGTTTCGCATCCGGGGGCATGAGCAGCGAAGACCAAAGGTTCGGTGTTCGCGAACGTGCCGACTGACAGTCCAGCAGCAATCCGGCGGCTGGGCGCAACGGGCAAGGTGCCCGTATGACCCGAAAGGATGGACGCCATCCGACATCCAAAAACCATGGCAGGATCGCAGGACGCTGATCGCCCGCTCCGATCAGCGTCCTGCAATCTTGACATGGTTTTTGTTTTTCGAGCCGTCCCTTCTTTCGAGAACCCATGAAAGAAGACCTCTATGTTCAATAAGCATTCAGTCGAGATCGACTGGGGCGGACGCCCTCTCAAGCTCGAAACCGGCAAGATCGCACGCCAGGCCGACGGCGCCGTCGTCGCCACCTATGGCGAGACCGTGGTGCTCGCCACCGTCGTCGCGGCGAAAGCGCCGCGTGAAGGCGTCGATTTCCTGCCGCTGACCGTCGACTACCAGGAAAAGACCTACGCAGCTGGCCGCATTCCCGGCGGCTATTTCAAGCGCGAGGGCCGTCCGACCGAGAAGGAGACGCTGGTCTCCCGCCTGATCGACCGTCCGATCCGTCCGCTGTTCGTCGACGGCTGGCGCAACGAGACCCAGGTGATCGCCACCGTGCTGTCGCACGACATGGAGAACGATCCCGACATCGTCGCTCTCGTGGCCTCCTCGGCCGCGCTGACGCTATCAGGCGCGCCGTTCAAGGGCCCGATCGGCGCCGCCCGCGTCGGCTTCGCCAATGACGAGTTCATCCTCAACCCGACGCTCGACGAGATGGTCGACACCCAGCTCGACCTGGTCGTCGCCGGCACCGCGGATGCCGTGCTGATGGTGGAATCGGAGGCCAAGGAGCTGAACGAAGACATCATGCTCGGCGCCGTGATGTTCGGTCATCGCCACTTCCAGCCTGTGATCAACGCGATCATCGAGCTCGCCGAGAAGGCCGCCAAGGAGCCGCGCGAAGTCACCGTGATCGACAACGCCGCGCTCGAGAAGGAAATGCTCGGCCTCGTCGAGGCGGAGCTGCGCGCCGCCTACGCCATTCCGGTGAAGCAGGATCGCTACGCCGCGGTCGGCAAGGTCAAGGAGAAGGTGATCGCCCACTACTTCCCCGAAGGGCAGGAGCCGAAATACGACAAGCTGCGCGTCGCCGCCGTGTTCAAGGAGCTCGAGGCGAAGATCGTTCGCTGGAACATCCTCGATACCGGCAAGCGCATCGACGGCCGTGACGTCAAGACCGTGCGCAACATCGTCGCCGAAGTCGGCGTGCTGCCCCGCGCCCACGGCTCGGCGCTGTTCACCCGCGGCGAGACCCAGGCGATGGTCGTGACCACGCTCGGCACCGGCGAGGACGAGCAGTATATCGACGCGCTGTCGGGAACGTACAAGGAGACGTTCCTGCTGCACTATAACTTCCCGCCCTTCTCGGTCGGTGAGACCGGCCGCCTCGGCGGCACCAAGCGCCGCGAGATCGGCCACGGCAAGCTCGCCTGGCGCGCGATCCACCCGGTGCTGCCGCCGCATCACGAGTTCCCCTACACCGTGCGCGTCGTCTCGGAGATCACCGAATCCAACGGCTCCTCGTCGATGGCATCGGTCTGCGGCGCCTCGCTCGCGCTGATGGACGCCGGCGTGCCGTTGAAGCGGCCGACCGCGGGCATCGCGATGGGCCTGATCCTCGAAGACAAGCGCTTCGCGGTTCTCTCCGACATCCTCGGCGACGAGGACCATCTCGGCGACATGGACTTCAAGGTCGCCGGTACCGAAGCCGGCATCACCTCGCTCCAGATGGATATCAAGATCGAGGGCATCACCGAGGAGATCATGAAGGTCGCTCTCGGCCAGGCCAAGGAAGGTCGCATCCACATCCTCGGCGAGATGGCCAAGGCGCTCACCAACGCCCGCGCCGAGCTCGGCGAATACGCGCCGCGCATCGAGACCTTCAAGATCGCCACCGACAAGATCCGCGAAGTGATCGGCACCGGCGGCAAGGTGATCCGCGAAATCGTCGAGAAGACCGGCGCCAAGGTCAACATCGAGGACGACGGCACCGTGAAGGTCGCCTCCAGCGACGGCGAGGCGATGAAGGCCGCGATCAAGTGGATCAAGTCGATCGCGTCCGATCCGGAAGTCGGCCAGATCTATGACGGCACCGTCGTCAAGGTGATGGAGTTCGGCGCCTTCGTGAACTTCTTCGGTTCGAAGGACGGCCTCGTTCACATCAGCCAGCTCGCCGCCAACCGCGTGCAGAAGACCTCCGACGTCGTCAAGGAAGGCGACAAGGTCAAGGTCAAGCTGCTCGGCTTCGACGATCGCGGCAAGACCCGCCTGTCGATGAAGGTGGTCGACCAGACCACCGGCGAAGACCTCGAAGGCAAGGGCGGCGAGGGCGAGAAGGCTCCGCGCGAAGCAGCCGGCGAGTGATCGCTCAAGCCACGTCAGAAACACGAAGGGCGGCCGAGAGGCCGCCCTTTTTGTTTCGTCCGTTTTGATCAGGCCGTAGCCCGCATGAACCGAAGCGGAATGCGGGACCGGTCCCGGATTGCGCTGCACTCCATCCGGGCTACGGGAGCCACCTCTCCCGCAAGCAAGCGGGAGAGGCGCAACCGCCTCACGCCGCGATGTCGAACCGGTCGAGGTTCATCACCTTGGTCCAGGCCTTGGCGAAGTCGGCCACGAACTTCTGCTTCGAATCCGAGGTCGCATAGACCTCGGCGAAGGCGCGGAGCTGCGAGTGCGAGCCGAAGATCAGATCGGCGCGCGTGCCGGTCCACTTCACCGCATTGGTCTTGCGGTCGCGACCCTCATAGGAGCCGTCGGCCGCCGGCGTCCAAGCCGTGCTCATGTCGAGCAGGTTGACGAAATAGTCGTTGGACAGCGTGCCCACCTTGGCGGTGAAGACGCCGTGCTTCGACCCGTTCGCGTTGGCGCCGAGCACGCGCAGGCCGCCGACCAGCACGGTCAGCTCAGGCCCCGTGAGCTTGAGAAGCTGCGCGCGATCGACGAGCGCTTCTTCCTCCCGCAGGAACTGATGCTTCTTGCCGACATAGTTGCGGAAGCCATCAGCGCGCGGCTCCAGCGGCGCGAAGGAGGCCGCGTCGGTCTGCTCTTGCGAAGCATCCATGCGACCCGGCGTGAAGCCAACCTTGACGTCGACGCCGGCATCCTTCGCCGCCTTCTCGACCGCGGCGGTGCCGCCGAGGACGATGAGATCGGCGAGCGAGACCTTCTTGGCGCCTGAGGACGCGTTGAAGTCCTTCTGGATCGCTTCGAGCTTGCCGAGCACCTTGGAGAGCTGGGCCGGCTGGTTGACCTCCCAGTCCTTCTGCGGGGCAAGGCGGATGCGCGCACCGTTGGCGCCGCCGCGCTTGTCCGAACCGCGGAACGTCGAGGCCGACGCCCAGGCGGTCGAGACCAGCTCGGACACCGAGAGGCCCGAAGCCAGGATCTTGGCCTTCAGCGCGGCGATGTCCTGATCAGAGACCAGCTCGTGATTCACGGCCGGAATCGGATCCTGCCAGATCAGCGTCTCCTTCGGCACCAACGGGCCGAGATAGCGCTGGATCGGACCCATGTCGCGATGGGTCAGCTTGAACCAGGCGCGGGCAAAGGCGTCCGCGAACTGATCGGGGTTTTCCAGGAAGCGACGCGAGATCTTCTCATAGGCCGGATCGAAGCGCAGCGAGAGATCGGTCGTCAGCATCGTCGGGCGATGCTTCTTCGACTTGTCGAACGGATCGGGAATGATGGCGTCGGCACCCTTGGCCGTCCACTGGTTCGCACCGCCCGGGCTCTTCGTCAGCTCCCATTCGTACTTGAACAGGTTCTCGAAGAAGTTGTTGCTCCACTTCGTCGGCGTCGTGGTCCAGGTCACTTCGAGGCCGCTGGTGATGGTATCACCGGCGAGGCCGGTGGCATGCTTGCTCTTCCAGCCAAGGCCCTGATCTTCCAGCGCGCCCGCTTCCGGCTCGGCACCGACCAGCGACGGATCGCCGGCGCCATGGGTCTTGCCGAAGGTGTGGCCGCCGGCGATCAGCGCGACGGTTTCTTCGTCGTTCATCGCCATGCGGAAGAAGGTCTCGCGGATGTCCTTGGCCGCGGCGACCGGATCCGGCTTGCCGTTCGGGCCTTCCGGATTGACGTAGATCAGGCCCATCTGCACCGCGCCGAGCGGCTCGGCGAGCTGGCGTTCGCCGCTGTAGCGCTCATCGCCCAGCCAGGTGCCTTCCGGACCCCAATAGAGCTCTTCCGGCTCCCAGACATCGGCGCGACCACCGGCGAAGCCGAACGTCTTGAAGCCCATCGACTCCAGCGCGACGTTGCCGGCGAGCACCATCAGATCGGCCCAGGAAATCTTGCGGCCGTATTTCTGCTTGATCGGCCAGAGCAGCCGGCGCGCCTTGTCGAGGTTGGCGTTGTCAGGCCAGGAATTGAGCGGAGCAAAACGCTGCTGACCGGCACCCGCGCCGCCGCGGCCGTCGGTGATGCGGTAGGTGCCGGCGCTGTGCCAGGCCATGCGGATCATGAGGCCGCCATAGTGACCGAAATCGGCGGGCCACCATTCCTGCGAATCCGTCATCAGGGCGGTCAGGTCCTTGATGACCGCATTCAGGTCGAGCGTCTTGAATTCCTTGGCATAGTCGAACGCCTCGCCCATCGGATCGGACAGGCTGGAATTCCTGTGCAGCATGTCAATGCTGAGATTGGTGGGCCACCAGTCGCGGTTCGCTGGCACGCGTTTGCCGCCCGAAAACGGGCACTTCGAAGTGTCGTCCATGAATACCTCCTCTGGTGGCGTCCGACTGCGCCATTGACCAGGTCGAAGCACTCTAAGCGTCGCCTTCGATCAGGGGAAGTTGACTTTAATGATCGCTGCGATAGGTTTTTCTGATGATCAATCTGACGCTGCGCCAGCTGCGCTATTTCGACGCGCTCGCCCGCCATGGTCATTTCGGCCGCGCCGCGGAAGCCTGTTCCATCTCGCAGCCGGCCCTGTCGATGCAAATCAAGGAACTGGAGGAGGCGCTCGGCGGGCTGCTGCTGGAGCGCAGCGCGCGCCAGGTTGCGCTGACCCGGTTCGGCGAGGAGCTCGCCCAGCGCGTCCGCGACATCCTGCGCTCGGTCGATGAGCTCGGCGATTTCGCCCGTGCCTCGCAGAACCGTTTTGCCGGGCGCCTGCGCATCGGCATGATCCCGACGATCGCGCCCTATCTTTTGCCCAAGATCACCAAGAATCTGACGCGCATGCATCCGGAGCTCGATATCCGCGTGCGCGAGACGATGACACCGCGGCTGATCCAGGAGCTGGTCGAAGGGCGACTCGACACCGCGATCGTCGCCCTGCCGGTCTCCGAGCCCTCGCTCACCGAGGTCGCCCTGTTCGAGGAGAAATTCCTGCTGGTGCGGCCGGGCACGGATGCGGGCACCCCGGTGCCGTCGCGCGAGATGATGCGCGAGATGCGGCTGCTGCTGCTCGAGGAAGGCCATTGTTTCCGCGACCAGGCGCTGTCGTTCTGCAACATGCAGTCGGCGCCGCCGCGCGAGATGCTGGATGCGAATTCGCTGTCGACGCTGGTGCAGATGGTCAGCGCCGGCATCGGCGTCACCTTGATTCCGGAGATGGCGGTGTCGGTGGAGACGCGATCGGCGTCGGTGTCGCTGTCGCGCTTCCGCGACCCCGAGCCGTCGCGCACCATCGGCATGGTCTGGCGCAAGACCAGCCCGCTGGCGCGCCAGCTGCTGCAGATTTCCGAGGTGGTGTGTCTGTCGGCCGGCAAGGTGCGCGCGCGGCAGACCATGCGTGGGCAGAAGCCCTGAGTTGGTCATGCCCGATCTGATCATCCGCCCCGCCCGGGTCGACGAATATGACGAAATCGCTCGCGTCTGGATGGAGAGCTGGGTCTCGACCGGACTCGCCGAAGCCAGCGATTTCCTGCTGGCGAACCTGCGCGCCCGCGTCCGGCGCGAGATCGAGGACGGCTGGAGCCTGTTCGTCGCCGATGATCAGGGCACCATCGCCGCGATGCTGGCGCTGCATCTGCCAAAGCACTATCTCGACATGCTGTTCGTCGGGCCCGCCCATCAGGGACAATCGCTCGGCCGGAAGCTGCTCGCCTTCACGCGCACGCAAATGCCCGACGAGATCGACCTGCGCTGCGTTCGCGAGAACGAGAAGGCGTGGCGCTGGTATGAGCGCGAAGGCTTTGTGTTCGAGAAGGAAGAGGTCGAACCGTCGAACGGGTTCGTGATGAAATACTACCGTTGGGAGCGCAAAGGGAGCTCGCCATGATCAAGCTCTACTGGTCACCCCGCTCGCGATCGTTCTCGACGCTCTGGCTGATGGAAGAGAGCGGGCTGCCCTATGAACGGGTGCTGACCGACATTTCGACCGGCGCGCAGAAGGCACCGGACTATTTGAAGATCAATCCGATGGGCAAGGTGCCGGCGCTCAGCGACGGCGATGCCGCGCTCGGCGAAGCCGCGGCGATCTGCGCTTACATTGCCGACCGCTATCCCGAGACGAAGCTGGCGCCAGCGGCGACCGACCCGCGCCGCGCGCGCTATCTGCAATGGCTGTTCTTCTCGCCGAGCTGTATCGAGCCCGCGATCATCCAGATCTTCACCAAGATCGAGGTGCCGACCTCGACCGCGGCCTGGGGCAGCGCGACGCAGGTGTTCGACGTGCTGGAAGCTGCGCTCGACAAGGGGCCGTGGATTCTCGGCGAGGAATTTTCCGCAGCCGACATCACCATCGGCGCGGGCCTGAATTTCGCGGTGCGCCTGTTCAAGATGGTGCCGTCGCGCCCGGCCTTCGATGCCTATATCGCACGCTGCATTGCGCGGCCGGCGTTTCAGCGCGCGGAGAAAATTGCGGCGGGCTAAGCGAGCTCTCGTAGGGTGGGCAAAGCGCAGCGTGCCCACCACTTGGTTGCGATGATTGAAAGATCGTGGGCACGTCGCTGACGCTACTTTGCCCACCCTACGGCACTACGGCACCTACTCCGGCGCCTTCAGATCATCCGGCCTTGGCATCAGCACGATGTTATAGCCACTATCGACATAGTGGATCTCGCCGGTCACGCCGCCGGAGAGATCAGACAGCAGATATAGCGCCGAGCCGCCGAGCTCGTCGAGCGTGACGCCGCGACGAAGTGGCGAATGCTTTTGCATGAATGCAAACATCGCGCGCGCCTCGCCGATGCCGGAGCCGGCGAGCGTGCGGATGGGGCCGGCGGAGATCGCGTTGACGCGGATACCGCGCGGTCCGAAGTCGGAGGCGAGATAGCGCACCGAGGCTTCCAGCGCCGCCTTGGCGACGCCCATCACGTTGTAGTTCGGCATCGATCGCTCGGAAGCGCCGAAGGTCAGCGTGAGCATGCTGCCGCCGTCCGTCATCAGCTCGGCAGCGCGCTTTGCAACCTCCGTGAAGGAGAAGCAGGAAATCACCATGGTGCGCGAAAAATTCTCGCGGCTGGTGTCGGCATAACGGCCCTTCAGCTCGTTCTTGTCGGCAAAGCCGATGGCGTGGATGACGAAATCGAGCTTGCCCCATTTTTCGCGAAGCGCGGCGAAGGTCGCATCGACGCTGGCGATGTCCTCGACGTCGCAAGGCAGCACCAGCTCCACGCCGAGGGACTCCGCGAGCGGCTTGACGCGCTTGCCCAAGGCTTCGCCCTGGAAGGTGAAGGCAAGCTCGGCGCCGTGGGCATGCAGCGTCTTCGCCATGCCCCAGGCGATCGAATGATCATTGGCGATGCCCATGATCAGACCGCGCTTGCCTTTCATTAAGCCTTCCATTGCTTCTTAACTCCACCATTCGGTGTCATCGCCCGCCTCGTGCGCGCTTGCGCAGTGGGGCGGGCGATCCAGTATTCCAGAGACCGTCGTGAGAAATCGAGAAGCCGCGGCGTACTGGATGCCCCGCTCCCGTGCGCAATTGCGCACTAGGCGGGGCATGACAGCGTGCACCGTCACACGTCCATCCGGCTGAACACCAGCGTGGCGTTGGTGCCGCCGAAGCCGAACGAGTTCGACAGCACGGTGCCGATTTTGACGTTGTCGATGCGCTTGCGCACGATCGGCATGTCGGCAAACACGGGATCGAGCTCCTGGATGTGCGCGCTCTCGCAGATGAAGCCGTTGTTCATCATCAGCAGCGAATAGATCGCCTCCTGCACGCCGGTCGCGCCCAGCGAGTGGCCGGTCAGCGCCTTGGTCGCCGAGATCGGCGGGCACTTCTCGCCGGCGCCGAACACGCGACGGAGCGCTTCGATTTCCGGCGGGTCGCCGGCCGGCGTGGAGGTCGCGTGCGGGTTGATGTAGTCGACCTTGGTCTTCACCGTCGACATCGCCATGCGCATGCAGCGCTCGGCACCTTCACCCGACGGCGCGACCATGTCGTAGCCGTCCGAGGTCGCGCCATAGCCGACGATCTCGCCGTAGATCCGCGCGCCGCGCGCCTTGGCGTGCTCGAGCTCTTCCAGCACCAGCACACCGGCGCCGCCGGCGATGACGAAGCCGTCGCGGTTGACGTCATAGGGACGCGAGGCGGTGGCGGGCGTGTCGTTGTACTTCGAGGACATCGCACCCATGGCGTCGAACAGCACCGACAACGACCAGTCGAGCTCCTCGCAGCCGCCGGCGAAGATGACGTCCTGCTTGCCGATCTGGATCGTCTCATAGGCATTGCCGACGCAATGGTTCGACGTCGCGCAGGCCGAGGAGATCGAATAGTTCACGCCCTTGATCTTGAACCAGGTCGCAAGCGTTGCCGACGCCGTGGACGACATCGCCTTCGGCACCGCAAACGGACCGACGCGCTTCGGTCCCTTGCTGCGGGTGATGTCGGCGGCTTCGACGATGGTGCGGGCGGACGGACCGCCGGAGCCCATGATGATACCGGTGCGAATGTTGGAGACTTCGTCCGGCGACAGACCGGAGTCCTGGATCGCCTGCTCCATGGCGATGTGATTCCACGCGGCACCCTGGCCGAGGAAACGCATCGCACGGCGATCGACGACCGTCGAAGGATCGAGCGTGGGCGCACCTTGCACCTGCGAGCGGAAACCGAGCTCGGCATATTTCTCGGCCCGCGAAATGCCCGACTTCGCCTCGTGAAGGCTTGCAAGCACTTCCTGGGTGTTGTTTCCGATCGACGAGACGATACCCATCCCGGTGACCACAACCCGCCTCATGACAGCCTCGCCTAAATCGTTGTCTTCTTGGTGATGTGCTTAGCCCAGGCTCGTGCCCTGCTTGAACAGGCCGACCTTCAGGTCCTTGGCGCGATAAATAATCTGGTCGTCGACCGAAAGCCATCCGTCGGCAATGCCGAGCACCAGCTTTGAACGCATCACGCGCTTGATATCGACATTGTACACAACCTTGCGGGCCTCGGGCAGCACCTGGCCGCCGAACTTCAATTCGCTGAGGCCAAGCGCACGGCCGCGACCTTCGCCACCGATCCAGCCAAGATAAAAGCCGACCATTTGCCACAGCGCATCAAGTCCGAGGCATCCCGGCATCACCGGATCGTTCTTGAAGTGGCAACCGAAGAACCAGAGGTCGGCCTTCACGTCGAGCTCGGCGCGCACCAGGCCCTTGCCGAATTCGCCGCCATTGTCGTTAATTTCCGTGATGCGGTCGAACATCAGCATCGGCGGCAGCGGCAATTGCGCATTGCCCGGGCCGAACATCTCACCGCGGGCACATGCCAGCAAATCTTCGTATTCGTAACCGTTGCGCCTGTTCAGCATGCGGAAGCCTCTGTTTGAACCCCGATTGAGCGGCGTTTCTGGCAAAAATGGGCCCCGTCCTGCTCGGACGGCAACACCGATTGCCGTCCTCAGGCGCCAATACCGAGAGCCGGATCGGCCGCGGGCCGGGCCCCAATGCCTGGCCGCGCCAAAATCGGTTGGGCGGAACCGCGCGCTCTCTAACACAGGCCTTTTCGGGTAGCAAAGCCGTCCCATGAAGGTAAAATGACGGAGCTTCGGGCCGGTTCCTCGCTGATTAGAACCAGTCTAGTTGCGAGAAACTTGCATCTGCATCTATCTGTCCATATATTGCAGACAGATAGTGTTCACGCGTGCCCGAATTCTGGAAATGAGCGAAAATAACGCGATCCGTCACGACGAAGATGCCCATGCGGCCCTTCTGTCCGGCCGCCAGCCGGCCCTGACCGGCTGCCCCTGGCACGACGTCAACGAAATGCTGCAATCTGCCGGTCTGCGCCCGACGCGTCAGCGTATGGCGCTCGGCTGGCTGCTGTTCGGCAAGGGCGCGCGCCATCTCACGGCTGAAATGCTCTATGAGGAAGCGACGCTGGCCAAAGTGCCGGTCTCGCTCGCGACCGTCTACAACACGCTGAACCAGCTGACCGATGCCGGCCTGCTGCGTCAGGTCAGTGTCGACGGCACCAAGACCTATTTCGACACCAACGTCACCACCCACCACCATTACTACCTCGAGAACAGCCACGAGCTGGTCGATATCGAGGATCCGCATCTGGCGCTGTCCAAGATGCCGGAGGTGCCGGAGGGCTACGAGATCGCGCGCATCGACATGGTCGTGCGCCTGCGCAAGAAGCGCTGAAGCGGTCTTCAACTGCCAGTTAGATCGTCATGGCCGGGCTTGTCCCGGCCATTTCCTTTCAGCTCGTCATTCCGGGGCGGTGCGCAGCACCGAACTATGGTGCGCACTTGCGCACCTGAGAATCTCGAGATCCCGGGTCTGGCGCTTCGCGCCATCCCGGGATGACGCCTTCGGGTCAATTCACCTGCTCGTCGGCATAGACGCCCCAGAGGCGCTCCTGCTGGATCCAGCCGTCAAAGCCGTTGCCGGTGACGTGGCACCAGCTGGTGGTGCATTTTTTCACTGTCGCCACGACGCCGGCCTGGAGCTTTGCGGCCACCGCGCTGTCGGGATCGGCGCGGTCATAGATCGGCGCGAGCTCGTCCTTGTTCTTCATGGTGACCACCGCAGTGCGGCGTCCCGACAGCAGGGAGTGATAGACCCAGCCCTCGGCGCCTTCGGAATCGCGCACCCGGCGCCAGTTCTCGAACTCGGCGGTGATTTCGACCGGCAGGCCGGCACGGGTGTAGACCCAGGCCACATCATTGTCCTTGGTCGGGCCGGCGCGGACGTTGACGTGATCCGATTTGAGACTGACGTAGCGCGGCACCGGCAGGCCGCTGGCGGTCTGGGGCGTGGTGTCTTTGGCCGAGTGCGAGGGGCCGACCGAGGCGCTCCACCAGGTGCAAACGAGCGCCATCACCGAACAAAAACGCCCCAACGCCATCAACCGTCTCCTGTCGAAGACCCGGCTGAACCGGGTCCTCACCCCAAATTCCAAAACCCGCCGCGCAACGCCCCTCTCCCGCCCCTCGCGGGTGTTCCCGAAGCCAACTTGTCTTGGCCCGGCCTTCTGCTAGAGAGGACGGACGCTTGAACAACCAGTTTGCCCCGATTTTCCGGCCGGAAATCTCGGGAAAGCTTGAAGGAAACGCCGGGGACGACACGGCAAAGCCAGTGTCGAACAACCGGGTTAATGAGGCCTCAACAGCCGGCCTTTGGCGACAAAGGCGGCCTGCAACGCCTCATGAGGGCAGGACATGTCGGTGAAGAAAAAGCCCCTCGTCGTCGTGACGCGCAAGCTGCCGGACTCGATCGAGACCCGGATGCGCGAACTGTTCGACGCACGCATCAATCTCGACGACACGCCGATGTCGGCCGAGCGGCTCGCCGAAGCCGCGCGCACCGCCGACATCTTGGTTCCAACAGTCACCGATCACATCAGCGCCGACATCGTCAACCAGCCCGACTGCAAGCTGAAGCTGATCGCCAATTTCGGCAACGGCGTCGACAATATCGATGTCGAGGCCGCGCATGCCCGCGGCATCACCGTGACGAACACGCCGAAGGTGCTGACCGAAGACACCGCCGACATGACCATGGCGCTGATCCTGGCCGTGCCGCGCCGGATGATCGAAGGCGCCTCGGTGCTGACGGAAGGAAAGCCCTGGGCCGGCTGGTCGCCGACCTGGATGCTGGGCCACCGCATCGGCGGCAAGCGCCTCGGCATCATCGGCATGGGCCGCATCGGCCAAGCGGTCGCGCGCCGGGCCCGCGCCTTCGGCCTCCAGATCCACTATCACAACCGCCGTCCCGTCGCGCCGAAGATCGCCGAAGAGCTTGGCGCGACCTATTGGGAGAGCCTCGACCAGATGCTGGCGCGGATGGACATCATCTCGGTGAACTGTCCGCATACGCCGGCGACCTATCATCTGTTGTCGGCGCGACGGCTGAAGCTGATCCGCAAGGACGCCTACATCGTCAACACCGCGCGCGGCGAAGTCACCGACGAAGACACGCTGATCAAGCTGATCGAAGGCGGCGAGATCGGCGGCGCCGCTCTCGACGTCTATGAGCACGAGCCCGCAGTCAATCCGAAGCTGGTGCGGCTTGCGAAGGCCGGCAAGGTGATACTGATGCCACATATGGGCTCGGCCACGATCGAAGGCCGGGTCGAGATGGGCGAGAAGGTGATCATCAACATCCGCACCTTCCTCGACGCCCACAAGCCGCCGGATCGCGTGCTGCCGAGCATGCTGTAAGGCTTGAAACTGATCGCCCTCACTCGCGGTGCACGCTGAGATCCTCGAACACGGGCCCATCGCCGTTGAGCGGATTGGCGGGATCGCGGGCGTAGCGCAGCGTCTCGAAGCGCATCGCGCGCGCATCGATCATCAGAAGGCGGCCGACGAGGCCCTCGCCGAAACCGACGATCTCGCGGATCGCCTCCAGCGCCATCATCGAGCCCATCACGCCCGCAAGCGCGCCCATGACGCCGGCCTCGGCGCAGGCCGGCACGGTGCCGGGCGGCGGCGGTTCCGGAAACAGGCAGCGATAGGTCGGATTGAATTCGCCCTGCTCGTTGGTCTCATGCGCGCGGATGGTGGTGAGCGAGCCATCGAAGGTACCGAGCGCCGCCGTGATCAGCGGCCGCTTGGCGAAGAAGCAGGCGTCTGAGGCCAGATAGCGCGTCGAGAAATTGTCGGACCCGTCGAGCACGAGATCGTAATCGCCGATCAGCGAGAGCGCATTGTCGGCATTGAGCCAGGTGGCGTGGCCGACGAAGCGAACATGCGGATTGAGTTCGGCGATCCGCTCAGCCGCGCTCTCGACCTTGTGCCGGCCGATGTCGGGCGTGGTGTGGATGACCTGGCGCTGGAGATTTGACAGCGACACCACGTCGTCATCGACCACGCCGAGCGTGCCGACGCCGGCGGCGGCCAGATACATCAGCGCAGGCGCGCCGAGCCCGCCGGCGCCGATCACCAGCACGGAGGCCCGCTTCAGCGCGGCCTGGCCGGGACCGCCGACATCGCGCAGCACGATATGGCGGGCATAGCGTTCGAGTTCGTCCGGGCTCAGCACCGTCTCTTACTCCTGAACCAGCCCAACATTGTTCGCGACCAACGAGATGTGCTTCAATGGCTGCGCGTTCAATGGGCTGGCTGGATTTGTCATGAGATCGATGCTTGCGGCAACACTGATGTTGGCGTCCGCCACAGGCGCCGGTGCCCAGATGACAACGCCCCCGATCCCCGGCACCAAGCCGAAGGTGGTCCAGACCGTTCCGATCAAGCCGCCCGCCCTGCAAACACCCTCGGAAACAGCCGACGCAATGGCGCAGGCCGAGCGGTTGGCGCTGCAGTCCGACCTCGCCTGGGTCGGCCAATATAACGGCGCCATCAGCGGCGACGTCAGCTCGCGCATGGTTGACGCCATCAAGGAGTACCAGAAGGCCAAGGGCGGCAAGCCGACCGGCGTGCTCAATCCGCAGGAGCGCGCCGCGCTGGCCGAGACCGCCCGGCGCAAGCAGGACAGCGTCGGCTGGAAGATCGTGACGGAGATGACCAGCGGCGCGCGGCTCGGCATTCCCTCAAAGCTGGTGCCCAATCAGGCGACCGACGCCAACGGCTCGAAATGGAGCTCGCCAACCGGCACGGTGCAGGTGCTGCTGAACCGCCGCAAGGAGGCCAATCCGACCACCGCCAAGCTCGCAGACGCCGAGAAAAAGGAACCTGCAGGGCGCAAGGTCGACTACACCGTGGTGAAGCCCGACTTCTTCGTGCTTTCAGGGTTGCAGGGCCTGAAGAAGTTTTATGTGCGCGGCGCGTTCAAGGGCGACGAGGTCCGCATCATGACGATCCTGTATGACCAAGCGATGGAGAACACGGTCGAGCCGGTCGTGATCGCGATGTCGAGCGCGTTCAATGCGTTTCCGTTGGGGCCACAAGCCGGGCCGCCGCCGCGCAAGACCGTCGAGTACGGCACGGGTATCGTCGTCAGCGACGGCGGCGCGATTCTGGCGGACCGTCTCGTCACCGATGCCTGCCTTGCCATTACGATCGGCGGCTACGGCAGTGCCGACCGCCTCGCCGAGGACAAGGATCACGATCTCGCGCTGCTGCACATCTATGGCGCGCGCGGATTGAAGCCGCTCAGCCTGACCGGCGGCGTGGCGAAGACGAGTGTCGACGTCGTCGGCATCACCGATCCGCAGAGCCAGGGCGGCGCGGCCGGCGTGTCGAGCGTCAAGGGCGCGCTGACGCCGGTGACCAGCAGCGACTCCGCGCTGTCGCCTCCGCCCGCGGTCGGCTTCTCCGGCGGCGCGGCCATCGACGGCGAGGGCAAGTTCCTCGGTGTTGCCTTGTTGAAGCCAGCGATGGTTGCGGGTCCCGCGACCTCAATGCCGACGTCTCAAGCGGTGATGGTCTCTGCGGAGACGGTGCGCGATTTCCTGAAGGCGAACGCCGTCGCGGCGAACGGCACGTCGACCGATGCGAAAGCCGCCGTCGTGCGCGTGATCTGCGTACGGAAATAGCGCTCAACTCAGCCTGAACCTGATCCCCGCCTTCGCGAGCCCGCCGGAGATCCCGATCGGGGTGCCGTCGGCGCGCCAGCAAGCGGCGCCGGTCATGGTGCCGTCGTCGTGGAAGGCGATGCCGTTCATGCCGCCGGCGACGGTTGCGACCGGCTGGACCTTGTGACCAAGCGAGGTGAGTTTCGCGCGCACGGTCTCCGGCACGGCGTGCTCAACCTCGAGCGCGTTACCTTCGGTCCAGACCCGCGGCGCTTCGACCGCTTCCTGCAAGCTCATGCCGTGGTCGATCAGGTTGACCAGCGCCTGCATCGCGCTCGGAAAGATGCGTTTGCCGCCGGGCAGGCCGAGCGCATAGCGCAGCTTGCCGTCACGCAGCGCCATCATCGGCGACATCGAGGTCGTCACGCGCTTGCCCGGCGCAAGCGACAGGGCATGGCCCGGCCGCGGATCGAACAGGTTCATGTAGTTGTTGGCGATGGCCCCCAGACCCGGGATCATGATCTTGGCGCCGAACAGATTGTTGATGGTCTGCGTGGTCGCGACGACATTGCCAAAGCTGTCCGCCGTCGTCATGTGGGTGGTGTGCGCGCTTTCGAGCTGGGTCACGCCGGCGCCAAAGGCCTGCGCGCGCGCCGGATCGATGGTGCGACGGCGCTCCTCGGCATAGGCCTTCGAGGTCAGCTTCTCCACGGGCACGCCGACATAATCAGGATCGCCGCTGGCCGCGGCGCGATCGGCGAAGGCGATCTTGAGAACCTCGGCGAGGTAGTGAATCGTCTCCGACGTGCCGAAGCCGAGGCGGCCGATGTCGTAACCTTCAAGAATATTCAGCATCTGCGCGATGTGCACGCCGGAGGCCGCGGGTGGCGGCGGGCCCAAAATGGTCCAGCCGCGATAGTCGGCGCGGATCGGCTGCCGCTCGACGGTTTTGTAATTGGTGAGATCGTTGCGGCGGATGAAGCCGCCTGATTTCTCCATGTAGTCGACGAGGATGTCGCCGAGCGGTCCCTCGTAAAGAGCCTTCTCGCCGTGATCGGCGATGGTGCGGAGCGTCTCGGCATATTCTGATTGCACCACGCGCTCGCCGACCTTGAGCGGCTCACCACCGGGCAAATAGATCGCCGCGATCGGCTTGTCCTTGCGCATCGTGGCCGCGCTCTCGCTGATGCATTCATGCAAATATGGCGTGACTGCATAGCCGCGCGCGGCATGCTTGATCGCGGGCTGAAGGACGTCGGCAAGCGACATGGTGCCGAACCGTTGCAGCGTCTCGCACCAGGCTTTCAGCGAGCCTGGCGTCGCGACCGCCTTTGGACCGTTGAGGTTCTCATTGCCGACGGTGTCGAACACGTCGTGGGCCGAGCCCGGCTTCGACGTGTAGGTGGTGTCGTGCACCGAAGCGGGCACGGTGCTCTGTCCATCGATGACGCGGTGGCTGCCGTCGGCGAGACGGATATGCGCCATGCCGCCGCCGATGATGCCGACCATCATCGGCTCGACCACGGTCAGCGTGAACAGCGTGGCGATGGCAGCATCGACAGCGTTGCCGCCGGCGGCCAGCATCTCGGCTCCGGCGCTGGACGCCAGCGGGTGGTTGCTCACAACCATGCCGCGGCTCGAGACCGCCGGCATCTTCTGGCATTCAAAGCTCGTTGCCGTCCGGTCACGCCAATTTCCGCCCATGCCTGATGTCCTTCTTGTTCGCGATACCGAGCACATCACACGCAGGACTACGGGTCCAGTAATGGTACGGATTAGCTGGCATTCCTGATTCTGCCATCATCGCTACCGTTGATTCGGACATCCGCGGTCCCCTTTGGATCGGGCAGGGCACGTCCTGAGCGAGAAGAGCTCAGCATCGCAAACGATGCACGTTCGCGTGGCGCTATCCCAAGACCCAGGCATTCCAAAGGATTCAACTCTCCATGCACACGATCGTACTCGCCACCCAAAAGGGTGGCAGTGGCAAGAGCACCCTCGCCATCGGCCTCGCGCTGGCTGCCAAGCAGGCCGGCTTCACCGTCCGCCTGATCGAGACCGACCCGCAGGGCACCCTCTCCAACTGGTCGCGCCGCCGCAACAACGACGATGTCGTGGTCGAGCCGATCTATCACGCCGCCGATTTCGCGCCGCGACTGAAGATGCTGGCCGACAGCGGTCTCCAGCTCGCGATCGTCGACACCGCAGCCGGCCTGTCCGCCGCGACCACCGCCGCGATTCGCTACTCCGACCTCTGCCTGATCCCGGCCCGCCCGAGCGTCGCCGACATCGAGGCGACCGTCTCCACCGTTAGCGTCGCCCGCGCCTGGAAGCGGCCCTACAGCTTCGTCTTGAACCAGACGCCGATCCGCGGCCAGCGCATCGACAACGCGGCCAACACGCTCGCCGAGGAAGCCGCGCTCGATCTCGCTGACGTGCTCGCCCGTCCGCTGATCGTGATGCGCAACGACCACCAGGACTCGCTCGCCTCGGGCCTCGCCGTCAGCGAGTTCGCGCCGAGCGGCAAGTCGACCGAAGAGGTCCGCGGCCTCTGGCGCTGGATCGAGACCCGCCTCGAGCTCTCCGCCGGCAATCTCCTGATTGATCAGGTCCTGTCGGCGGTCCACGAAGTGCTGCATGCAGCCAGCGAGCTGTCTGCGGGCGAGACCACAGTTCTGGCGTCCTGAGCGGGGCCATCGCTCAGGGCGCTAGCGGGTCGCCATCCGGTGAATGAGCCCAAGCGACGAAGCAATCCGGCCACCAGCCCGGCCGGGATGCTTCGGTCGTTTTTGGCGAGGGCGGATGTATCCTCGAACAAATCTCGAAAACAACCCCATGCACAGTAGAACCGCGTTCAGCCGCGTTGCCGCGGCGACGGCGTGCAGACGTTTGACTTGTCAGGCAAAACGGCTGTACGCAAGATACGGCGCTCTATCCCCGTCATTGCGAGCGCAGCGAAGCAATCCAGGGTCTTTCCGCGCAGGGATTCTGGATTGCTTCGCTGCGCTCGCAATGACGTGGTTGGTTTGCCGTCCTGCAAAGGGCTAACAGTCTTCCCCCGCTGCGCCCCCTCACTTCTGACATTTCGGACACCAGAAGGTCGAGCGGCCGTTCTGGGTGAAGCGCCTGATCGTGCCGCCGCAGCGCGGCGTGGTGCATGTCTCGCCTTCGCGGTCATAAACCTTGAAGGAGTGCTGGAAATAGCCGAGTTCGCCCGAGGTCTGGCGATGATCGCGCAGTGACGAGCCGCCGGCCTTGATGGCGTCGTTCAGCACGGTGTGGATGGCGCCGACCAGGCGCTTGGCGTGATCCGTCGGCTCACCCTTTTTGGTCGACAGCGTCGCGGCGATCCGGCGCGGCGACAGATGCGCGCGGTGCAGCGCTTCGCAGACATAGATGTTGCCGAGCCCTGCCACCACGCGCTGGTCGAGCAACGCGGCCTTCAGGCTGGTGGTCTTGTCCTGGCAGGCGCGCGCCAGCATCGCGGCGTCGAACTCGTTGCCGAGCGGCTCGGGGCCGAGGCCGCGCAGCAGCGGCTCGTCCTCGAGCGCATGGCGCGCGATCACTTTCATGTAACCGAAGCGCCTGGGATCGTTGAAGATGATGTCGGCGCCCGAGGACATCCGAAACAGCACGTGATCATGCGCGGAGTCCTTGCCCTTGGGATAGTGAAACTCGCCTGATACAGCCTCGTTGTCGGGCTTGATGACGCGGAATGAGCCCGACATGCCCAGATGCATCAACAGCACGTCGCCGGAGCCGAGATCGGCCATGAGATATTTTGCACGGCGCCCGAGCCCCGTGACGGTCTGTCCCTGCAGCCGGGCCACGAAATCAGGCTGGAACGGAAAGCGCAAATCCGGCCGGCGGGCCTCCGCGACGACGATTTTCGCACCCTCCATGACGGGCTGAAGGCCGCGGCGGACGGTCTCGACTTCGGGCAATTCAGGCATGGTCAGGCATTCACCTTATGGAGGCGGTGTGATAGCGCCATTGCGGCGGGCGGGCTATGGTCCGCTCCACGGAGTAGAGTAATGGATCGGCCGGGCGAAACCACGCATTTTGGCTTCAAAGACGTTCCCCTGGGGGACAAGCAGACGCTGGTGAACGATGTGTTTCACAGCGTGGCGTCGCGCTATGACTTGATGAACGACTTGATGTCCGGTGGCCTGCACCGGGTCTGGAAGGACATCATGATCAACACGCTCGACCCGCCCCGCGGCGACCGGCCGTTCGCGTTGCTCGACGTTGCCGGCGGCACCGGCGACATCTCGTTCCGGGCAGCCAAGGCGGCGGGCCCCGGCTTCCACGCCACGGTCTGCGACATCAATTCCGACATGCTCGCCGTGGGCCGCGAGCGTGCGGCCAAGCGCCATCTCGAGGGCCAGGTCGATTTCGTCGAGGGCAATGCCGAAGCGCTCTCCTTCGCCGACCGCAGCTTTGACGCATATACGATCGCGTTCGGGATCCGCAACGTGCCGCAAATCGACAAGGCGCTGCGCGAGGCCTATCGCGTGCTGAGGCCCGGCAGCCGCTTCCTCTGCCTGGAATTCTCCACCGTCGAGGTGCCCGGGCTCGACAAACTCTATGACCTGTTCTCGTTCAAGGTGATCCCGCCGCTCGGACGCATGGTCACTGGCGATGCCGAGTCCTACCAGTATCTGGTCGAATCGATCCGCAAGTTTCCGAAGCCTGCCGCCTTCGCCGACATGATCCGCGAGGCCGGCTTTTCCCGCGTGAGCTGGCAGACCCTGACCGGCGGCATCGTCGCACTGCATTCGGGCTGGCGTTTGTGATCTCTGCCATCACCCACATCACGCGCCTGATCCGCGCCGCGTTCGTGTTTGCGCGCGAGGGCGTGTTCGGCGCCGTCGACCCGAGCCTGGTGCCTCCGCCCGGACAGCTGGCGCTGAAGCTGGCGCGCCTTGTCGAACGCGGCGGCGCCAAGCAGGGGCCGCGGATCTCGCGCGCGCTGACACGAATGGGCCCGGCCTATCTCAAGCTCGGCCAATTCCTGGCGACGCGCCCCGACGTCGTCGGCTTCAACATGGCGCGCGACCTCGAAAGCCTGCAGGACCGCCTGCCGCCGTTTTCGCAAGCCGAAGCGGAAGCCGCGATCGCGACCTCGCTGGAACGGCCGCTGAAGGATATTTTTGTCACCTTCGGCCCGCCGGTGGCGGCCGCCTCGATCGCGCAGGTGCATCGCGGCGAGGTGATGCGCGACGGCATCCGCAAGCCTGTCGCAGTCAAGGTGCTCAGGCCGAACGTGGCGGCGCGCTTCCGCCGCGACCTCTCCGATTTCTTCTACGTCGCGCACAAGGCCGAAGCCTATTCGGCGGAGGCACGGCGCCTGCGCCTGGTCGAAGTCATCAACACCATGTCGCGCTCGGTCGCGATGGAGATGGACCTGCGGCTGGAAGCGGCTGCGCTGTCGGAGATGGCGGAGAATACGGAAGGAGATCCTGATTTCCGCGTGCCCGCCGTCGACTGGGATCGCACCACGCACAACGTGCTGACGATGGAGTGGATCGACGGCATCGCGTTGAACGATCGCAAGCGCCTCGCAGAGGCGCAGGTCGACCTGCCCGATCTCGGCCGCAAGGTGATCCAGAGTTTTCTGCGCCACGCGTTGCGCGACGGCTTCTTCCACGCCGACATGCATCCGGGCAATCTGTTCCTCGATGATGCCGGCCGTCTCGTCGCGGTCGATTTCGGCATCATGGGCCGGCTCGGCATGAAGGAGCGGCGCTTCCTCGCCGAGATCCTGCTCGGCTTCATCACCCGCGATTATCGCCGCGTCGCCGAAGTGCATTTCGAGGCCGGGTACGTGCCCTCGCACCATTCGGTCGAGAATTTTGCGCAGGCCATCCGCGCCATCGGCGAGCCGATCCACAACCGCACCGCCGAGGAAATCTCGATGGCGAGGCTGCTCACGCTGCTGCTGGAGGTTACCGGCCTGTTCGACATGACGACGCGGCCCGAATTGATCCTGCTGCAGAAGACCATGGTCGTGGTCGAGGGCGTGGCGCGCGGCTTCGATCCCAGGCTCGACATCTGGAAGGTCGCCGATCCCGTGGTGCGCGAATGGATCGAGCGCAATCTCGGACCGATCGGACGGGTGCAGGGCGCGCTCGCCGGCGGCGGCGACCTCGCCAAGGTGCTGATGCGCCTGCCCGATATCGCCCAGCGCTCGGTCGCGGTGCTGGAGCAGCTCGAGACCATGACCCGGGAAGGCCTGCATCTGTCACCGGAGAGCATCGCGGCCATGGGCCGCAGCGAGGGCCGCAAGAACCGCTGGCGCACCGTGGCGGTCTGGATCATCGCCGTGACCTTCATCGGCATCCTGATCGCCGTCCGGAATCTGTGACGCCGAAAGCTTGATTGCACTGCAATCACGTAAGTGATAGCATCGCTATCATTCCGTGCTGGAGGGCGTCATGGCAAGCCTGACCATCCGTAAGCTCGACGACACCGTCAAAGCCTATTTGCGGCTGCGCTCGGCCAGGAACCACCGCTCGGTCGAGGAGGAGGTCCGGGTCATCCTGCGGGAGCTGATCGAGGGCCGCGAGGAGGCGCTGACGCCGTTCTCGGCGCCGCCCGAGGCATCCCCGGCGCCCCAGCGCTCCAGTGCCGTCCCTGAGGCCAGCGTTACCCTGATCATCGGCGGCGGCATCGCGGCCTACAAGTCGCTCGACCTGATCCGCCGGCTGAAGGAGCGGCGCATCGAGGTCCGCTGCGTGCTGACCAAGGCCGCCGAGCAATTCGTCACCCCGCTCTCAGTGAGCGCCCTCTCCCATGAGCGCGTCTATACCGATCTGTTCGATCCCCAGAGCGAGTTCGACGCCGGCCATATCCGCCTCGCCCGCGACTGCGATCTGATCGTGGTGGCGCCTGCTACCGCCGACCTGATGGCAAAGATGGCGAACGGCCATGCCGACGATCTTGCCAGCGCCATCCTGCTCGCGACCTCCAGAAAGATCCTGCTGGCGCCGGCGATGAATCCACTGATGTGGAGCAACGCCGCGACCCGCCGCAACGTCGCGCAGCTGCAGCGTGACGGCGTGCTGCTGATCGGCCCCAATTCCGGCGAGATGGCGGAAGCTGGTGAAGCCGGAATGGGGCGCATGTCCGAGGCGATCGAGATCGCCAATGCCGCCGAGAAGCTGCTGCGGCCGCCGGTGCCGCGGCCGCTCGCCGGCAAGCGCGTGCTGATCACGGCGGGCCCCACGCATGAGCCGATCGATCCGGTGCGCTATATTGCCAATCGTTCTTCGGGCAAGCAGGGCTTTGCCATCGCCGCCGCAGCGCAGGCCGCCGGCGCCGAGGTGATCCTGGTGAGCGGTCCGGTCGATCTCGACGATCCCGCCGGCGTCACCGTCAAGCACGTGGAATCGGCACGGCAGATGCTGGAGCAGGTGCAGGCGGCGCTTCCCGCCGACATCGCGATCTTCGCCGCCGCCGTCGCCGACTGGCGCGTTGCCGTCGAAGGCGAGCAGAAGCTGAAGAAGAGTTCGGCCGGCATGCCGCCGCTGCAGCTGGTCGAGAACCCCGACATCCTCGCCACCATCTCGAAACTGACCGACAAGCGCCCGCCGCTGGTGATCGGCTTCGCCGCCGAGACCGAGCATCTCATCGACAACGCGACGTCAAAGCTCGCGCGCAAGGGCTGCGACTGGATCGTCGCCAACGATGTTTCCCCGGCCACCGGCGTGATGGGCGGCGCCCGCAACACCGTGCACCTGATCAGCAAGAATGCTGCTGATAACGGCGAGATCACAGTTGATTCCTGGCCTGTCATGACCAAGGAACAGGTCGCCATCAAACTGGTCGCGCATATCGTCAAAAGCCTGACCGAAAAATCCGCCGACAAATCACTGGAGCCGGCATCTTGAGCAGCAAAGTCACGGTCGAACTGCAGCGCCTGCCCCACGCGGACGGTCTGCCGCTGCCGGCCTACCAGAGCGCGGAGGCCGCGGGCCTCGATCTGATGGCGGCGGTGCCGGAGGGCGAGCCGATGACGCTCGCGCCGGGCCAATATGCGCTGGTGCCGACAGGGCTTGCGATTGCCCTGCCGCCTGGGCACGAGGCGCAGGTGCGGCCGCGCTCCGGCCTTGCGGCCAAGCACGGCGTCACCGTGCTGAACTCGCCCGGCACCGTCGATGCCGACTATCGCGGCGAGATCAAGGTGATCCTGATCAACCACGGCCAGGCACCATTCGTGATCAAGCGCGGCGAGCGCATCGCACAGATGGTGATCGCGCCGGTGGTGCAGGCCGCGCTGGTTCCGGTTGCGACGCTGTCGCCGACCGATCGCGGCGCCGGCGGGTTTGGCTCGACGGGGCGGTAGTCGGGGCAACAATCTCATCTGGTCGCTAACACACGACAACTCCAGCCGAATCACCCGCAGAATTACGTGAGGCTGGAACTCCGCAGCCGGCATTTTTTTGGGGCCGCGTTTGCGTTCACGGTCTGGACTCTTACCGGTGGAGTCGCGGTGGGGGTATTGTCGTTTGATTCGCGCGCGACGGGGGTCGCCGCGAGGTCAATTCGTGCGGTCTTGGGGCAACTATGTCAGGCGTGATCGTGTCGATGCGTCGGACGCTGCTGTCGTGCTCCTCCTTGGTGCGCAACAGCCTATTCGGAGGCGCTCTCGCAGCGCTGCTGCCGGCTGAGCCGGCTGATGCCGCCGACCTTGTCGACACACTCTCGATATTGCTGGATTTCAACCGGCAGGAGCTTGCGGTGCTGGCCACCGCGCTGGCTCTGCTCGGCTTCTCGGTCGTGGCCGCGATCCTCTTGATGCGGACCCGCGTGCGCACCGCCAAGAACGAGGCGGCGCTGCTTGAACGGATCCGGGAACTTCAGTTGCAGACCGACCGCTTCGGCGCGCTGCTGTTCGCCGAGCCGCAGATCCTGATCTCGTGGCCGGCCGGCGATGATCGCGCGCAGATCTCGGGCGACATCTCCATGGTGCTGCCGCGCGATTCGTCGCCGCAGCGCGTGCTCGCCTTTGGAACCTGGCTGCCGCCGGACCCGGCGCTGCAAATGGATCACGCCGTCGACGGCTTGCGCGAACGCGGCGACGGCTTCCAGCTGACGCTGACCACCGCCAACGGCCGTACGCTGGAAGCGATCGGCCGCGCCATCGGCGGCCAGGCCATCGTCCGGATTCGCGAGCTCTCCGGCCTGCGGCGCGATCTCGCCGAGACCCATCTGCGCTACCAGGCGCTCTCGGACGAGACCGAGATGCTGCGCGGCTTCGCCGCCGCCGCGCCATGGCCGATCTGGGCCAAGGGCGAGAACGGCGCGTTGACCTTCGCCAACCCGGCCTATGTGCGCGCGACGGAAGCGACCAGCATCGCGGACGCCCAGGACCGCAAGCTCGAGCTGCTCGACAGCGCCGACCGCACCGCCATGGAGCGCAGCCTGAAGGACAGCGCCCAGTTCACCTCGCGGCTGCCGATCGTGATCGGCGGCGAGCGGCGCATGTACGACGTGCGCTCCGTCAATGTCGGCCAGGGCAGTGTCGGTGTCGCGATCGATGCGAGCGAAGCCGATGCCTTGAGCGCCGCGCTGGTGCGGATGGCGGAGGCGCATCGCCGCACGCTCGACCAGCTCTCGTCAGGCGTCGCCGTGTTCGACGGCCAGCGGCGCCTTGCCTTCTACAACGATTCCTACCGGCGGCTGTGGGACCTCGACCGCAATTTCCTCGACGCCCACCCAGACGATTCCAGCGTGCTCGACCAGCTCCGCGCCGCGCGCAAATTGCAGGAGCAGCCTGATTTCCGCGCCTGGAAGGCCAAGCTGCACGAGGCCTATCGCGCGGTCGAGACCGCGAAGGACACCTGGTACCTGCCCGACGGCCGCGCGCTCTCGGTCGTCACCACGCCGAACCCCGAAGGCGGCGTCACTTACCTCTTCGACGACGTCACCGAAAGCCTCGAGCTCGCCCGCCGCTTCGACGGCATGATCCGGGTGCAGCGCGAGACGCTGGACAGCCTTGCCGAGGGCGTCGCCGTGTTCGGCAGCAACGGCAAGGCGCAGCTGTTCAATCCGGCTTTCCTGCGGATGTGGAAGCTCTCCAACGATGCCATGCGCGAGGAGCCGCATATCCAGACCGTCGAGGGCTGGTGCCATCAGCTGTTCGACGATCCCGTGGTGTGGCGGCAGATCCGCGAGGCCATCACCTCGATCGAGAACCGTGGCGATGTGCCGATCAAGCTGGAGCGCAAGGACGGCAGCGTGCTCGACGGCATGATCCGTCCGCTGCATGACGGCGCCACCATGCTGACCTTCCTCGACATCACCGACACCGAGAATGTCGAGCGCGCACTGCGCGAGCGCAACGAGGCGCTGGAGGCCGCCGACCAGATGAAGGTGGATTTCGTCCACCACGTCTCCTACGAGCTGCGCTCACCGCTCACCACCATCATCGGCTTCGCGCATTTCCTCAGCGATCCCTCGACCGGGCCGCTGACGCCGAAGCAGGCCGAATATCTCGACTACGTCACCAAATCGACCAATGCGCTGCTGGCGCTAACCAACAACATTCTCGATCTCGCCACCATCGACGCCGGCGCCATGAAGCTGGAGCTTGGCCCGGTCGACGTCAGCAAGACCATCGAGCTGGCCGCCGAGGGTATCCAGGACCGGCTCGCCACCGACCGCATCCGCCTCAAGGTCGAGATCGCGCCCGATGTCGGCAGCTTCATCGGCGACGAGAAGCGCGTGGTGCAGGTGCTCTATAACCTCCTCGCCAACGCCGTCGGCTTCTCGCCGCAGGATTCCACCGTCGGGATCAGCGCGCGACGCACCGAGCGCAGCGTCGTCTTCATTGTGACAGATTCCGGACCTGGAATACCCGCCGACATGAAGGACAGGGTGTTCAACTGGTTCGAAAGCCGCTCGCAGGGCTCGCGTCATCGCGGCGCCGGGCTCGGCCTGTCGCTGGTGCGCTCCTTCGTCGAGCTGCATGGCGGCAAGGTGCAGGTGGATTCGGCCGTCGGCAAAGGCACGGTCGTCACTTGCGACTTCCCGACCGACCAGGCGGCGCATCGCGACGCCGCCGAATGAGCGAACCCGCCAAACTCTCCGTCGCGCTCCACAACGAGACGGCGACCGCGCAATTGATGGCCGACCTCGCGCTGCTGGTCGGACCCGGCGACACCATCACGCTGACAGGCGATCTCGGCGCCGGCAAGACGGCCGCGGCCCGCGGCCTGATCCGTTACCTCGCCGCCGACGACGAGCTGGAAGTGCCGAGCCCGACCTTCACGCTGGTGCAGGGCTACGAGCTGCCGGCCTTTGCCGTGATGCATGCCGACCTCTACCGCGTCGAGGACGAGAGCGAGCTCGAGGAGATCGGGCTGTCGCCGCTCCCCGATGCGACGCTGGTGCTGATCGAATGGCCCGAGCGTGCGCCAGCGGCGATGCCTGAAGACCGCATCGACATCGCGCTGACGCATCGCCCGGCGCTGGGCTCGAATGCGCGCGCCGCCGACATCACCGGCTATGGCAAGAGCGCAGCCATTGTTGCGCGACTGAAGACGCTGCGCGAATTCCTCGACGCCTCAGGCTATCTTGCCGCGACGCGCAAGCGCATGCCGGGCGACGCCTCGACCCGCTCCTATGCGCGCCTGATCCGCGACGATCGCGCCGTCATCCTGATGAACTCCCCCCAGCGCCCCGATGGTGCCGCGATCTACAATGGAAAATCCTACAGCGCCGCGGTGCATCTGGCCGAGAACATCAAGCCGTTCGTCGCCATCGACGAAGGCCTGCGCGCGGCAGGTATCTCGGCGCCGAAAATCCACCATTGCGATCTCGAGCACGGCTTTCTGATCTCGGAGGATTTCGGCAGCGAAGGCGTGATCGAAGGCAATCCGCCGCGGCCGATTGCCGAACGCTATGAAGCCGCGACCGATGTGCTGGCCGTGCTCCACAGCAAGAGGATGCCGGAGACGCTGCCGCTGGATGGGCAGACTTATACCATTCCCGCCTGGGACACCGACGCGCTGCTGATCGAGATCGGCTTGATGCCGGAATGGTATCTGCCCGATCGCAACGCGCCGCTGAGCCGTGAGAAGCGCGCGGAATTCTTTGCGATGTGGCGCGAGCTCCTGAAGAAGCCGCTGGCCGCGCCAAAGACCTGGATCATCCGCGACTACCACTCGCCCAATCTGATCTGGCTGGCGGACCGTGCCGGCATGGCGCGCGTCGGCGTGATCGACTTCCAGGACACCGTGCTCGGGCCGCACGCCTATGACGTGGTGTCGCTGCTGCAGGACGCCCGCATCGACGTGCCCGAGAGCCTCGAGCTGACGCTGCTGTCGCGCTACATCAAGGCGCGCCGCAAGGATGATGCGAGCTTCGATGCGGCCAGCTTTGCCGAGCTCTACGCGATCATGTCGGCGCAACGCAACACGCGCCTGCTCGGCACCTTCGCCCGCCTCAACCGCCGCGACGGCAAGCCGCATTATCTGCGCCACCAGCCGCGGATCTGGACCTATCTCCAGCGCTCGCTCGCACATCCCGCGCTGGAGCATCTGCGCGACTGGTATCTCGCCAACGTTCCGCCGCCGCAACGACCGCCTGAAGCCTGAGCCGGAACCGGTTTACCGGCTGTTAGCCATCACACCGGTATCATCGCCCCCGGGCAGCCGGACAATTACCGGGCTGGAGCTTGAGGCAGATGGCGGTCAAGGCGGATCATCGCGGGAACAACAGGGTTGTTTTCGAACGCGGGATTTCGGCCCAGATGATGGGCATTGACGGCACCTGGCGGCGTGAATGCACCGTGGAGGACGTCTCCGACAGCGGCGCCAAGCTGACCATCGACGGCTCGGTCGAAGGCCTGCATCTGAAGGAATTCTTTCTGCTGCTGTCGTCGACCGGACTTGCGTACCGGCGCTGCGAACTGGCCTGGGTGAATGGCGACCAGATCGGCGTCAATTTCCTGAAAGTCGGCGACAAGAGGAAAAAGGCGCGTTCCACAGCCGTCGGGACGTGACGGCAACACACGTCGCACAACCGTCACGGCGGCCGGCTAAGGCCGTTGAGATGCGGTGCGGCCGTGTCAGGTCCGTGCTAGGTTTGCTGCAAACGCGAATTTGAGGTTCGAGAAAGTCAGGCATGTCCGTCAAACCGACCAAAGCCATGGTGCTCGCCGCGGGGTTCGGCCTGCGCATGCGTCCACTGACGGACACGATGCCAAAGCCGATGGTGCCGGTGGCCGGCCAGCCGCTGCTCGACCACGTGCTCGACAAGCTTGCCCAGGCCGGCGTCACCGACGCCGTCGTCAACGTGCACTATCTGCCCGACCAGATCATCGAGCATACCAGAGCGCGCCAGCATCCGCGCGTGACCATCTCGGACGAGCGCGACCAGGTGCTCGGCACCGGCGGCGGCGTGGTCAAGGCGCTGCCGTTGCTCGGCGATGCGCCGTTCTTCCACGTCAATTCCGACACGCTGTGGATCGACGGCGTGCGCTCCAATTTGACGCGGCTCGCGGAAAACTTCGACCCGGCAAGCATGGACATCCTGCTGCTGATGGCGCCGACCGCAACCAGCATCGGCTATAGCGGCCGCGGCGATTACGGCATGCTGCCCGACGGCGCCTTACGCAAGCGCAAGGAAAAAGAGATCGTCCCGTTCGTCTATGCGGGCGCGGCGATCCTGTCGCCGAAGATCTTCGAAGGCGCGCCGCAGGGCGAGTTCTCGCTGACAAAGATGTTCGACCGCGCCAATGAGCAGGAGCGCCTGTTCGGCCTGCGCCTCGACGGCGTCTGGATGCATGTCGGCACGCCCGATGCGGTGCACGCCGCGGAAGAGGCGTTTCTGGAGAGCGTGGCGTAGGGGCCACTCCAGGCACGGTGCGGTAGGGTGGGCAAAGGCGCCCTTGCGCCATGCCCACCATCTCTCTCGATTGCGAGAATACGTGGGCACGCTCCGCTTTGCCCACCCTACGAGACCTGTTCCTGGTGCACGAACAGCGGGGACGATTTCGTCCCCACCCATGACCATTCGAGTCCGCCTCTCTATATTGCCTGATCGTTCGAATCAGGCAGCTCATGCGCGTTTTCAGCGTTCCCCTCTCAGTTCCGTTCCTGCGCACCATCGTCTCTGCCCTGCTCGACGGCCGGCTGGTCGAGGGATTCGAGGCGCGCCAGGAACCGGCGCGGCTGGCGGACGCCACGCTCTACCTGCCGACGCGGCGCGCCATGCGCGTGGTCCGCGAGATCTTTCTCGACGAGATGAAGGCCGACGCCGTGGTGCTGCCGCGGATCGTCGCGCTCGGCGACATCGACGAGGACGAGCTCGCTTTCGCTGACGAAGCCGAACAGTTTTCCGGCACGACGCCGCTCGGGATTCCGCCGCGGCTCGGCGAGCTCGAGCGGCGGCTGACCCTGGCGCAGCTGGTCGCCGCCTGGGCCAGGGGCCCGGTGCTGGCACCGCTGGTGGTCGGCGGCCCAGCCTCGACGCTGGCGCTGGCCGGCGACCTCGCGCGGCTGATCGACGACATGGTGACGCGCGGCGTCGACTGGAGTACGCTCGACGGGCTCGTGCCTGACATGCTCGATCGCTACTGGCAGCATTCGCTCGATTTCCTGCGCATCGCACGCATCGCCTGGCCGCAACATCTCGCCGAGATCAACCGCATCGAGCCCGCCGCGCGGCGCGATCTCTTGATCGCGGCCGAAGCCAAGCGGCTGACCGCGCATCCCCGTGGTCCCGTGATCGCAGCAGGCTCGACCGGCTCGATGCCGGCCACCGCGAAATTCCTCCATGCGGTCGCTTCGCTGCCCCATGGCGCCGTCGTGCTGCCGGGGCTCGACACCGATCTCGATGAGGAAGCCTGGCGCAGCATCGGCGGCAGCAGGGACCTGCTGGGCATCACCGAGACTCCCACCTCGAACCATCCGCAATATGCGATGCATGCGCTGCTCCAGCGCTTCGGCATCAAGCGCAGCGATGTCGAGATCCTGCAGCCGCCGGCGAAAAGCGGCCGTGACTTGCTCGCATCGGAATCGATGCGGCCATCTGCCAAGACGGAGGTCTGGCATGATCGGCTGAAGCAGCCTGACGTCGCCGCGAAGATCGCTGGCGGCATGAAGAACCTCGCCGTCGTCGCGGCGCCCAATCCGGAGATGGAAGCGCTTGCCATTGCGATTGCGATGCGCGAGGCGCGCCATCTTGGCAAATCGGCGGCACTGGTGACGCCGGATCGCGCGCTGGCGCGGCGGGTGATGGCGGCGCTGACGCGTTGGGATCTCGCCTTCGATGATTCCGGCGGCGACGTGCTGATGGAGACCGCAGCCGGCGTCTTCGCGCGCCTTGTGGCGGAGGCCGCGACGAGGGGATTGGAGCCGTCGACGCTGCTGGCGATGCTGAAACACCCGCTGTGCCGGCTCGGCCGCGCAACCGGCGCTTGGAAGGCGGCGATCGAGGGGCTGGAGCTTGCAGTTTTGCGCGGCACGCGCCCGCCGGCGGGCACGGGTGGCCTGCTGCGCGAGTTCAACCGCTTTCGCGAGGAGCTGGCAAAGCTCTGGCGCCATGACGTCTCCGCGCTGCACGCCTCCGAGCCGCGCGCGCGTCTCAAGGCGGAAGATCTCGATCGCATCCAGGCGCTGATCGACACGCTCCGACAAGCGTTGGCGCCGATCGAGAGCCTCGCATCATCAAAGCCGTTCGACTTCGCCGAGCTGGCGCATCGCCATCGCGAGATCCTGATCGAGCTGTCGCGCGACGAACAAGGCGTTCCGCTCGCGTTCGAGGAGCGCGAGGGCCTTGCGCTCGCCAGTGCATTCGACGATCTCCTGCGCGGCGGCACCACCAGCGGATTGATGGTGACGCTGCCTGATTATGCCGATGTGTTCCAGACCGCGTTCAGCGATCGCGCGGTGCGACGGCGCGACAAGCCCGGCGCGCGCCTGCAGATCTACGGCCCGCTGGAATCGCGCCTGATGCAGGCCGACCGCATCATCATCGGCGGCTTGATCGAAGGCGTCTGGCCGCCGGCGCCGCGGATCGATCCCTGGCTGAGCCGGCCGATGCGGCACGAGCTCGGTCTCGATCTGCCGGAGCGGCGTATCGGCCTCTCCGCGCATGACTTCGCGCAGCTGCTCGGCGGCGACGAGGTAATCCTCACCCATTCCGCCAAAGCCGGCGGCGCGCCGGCGGTCGCCTCGCGCTTCCTGCACCGGCTGGAGGCGGTCGCGGGCGACGAGCTCTGGAAGGCGGCGGTTCGCGCCGGCGAAAAATACGTGCAGTTCGCGGGCGCGCTTGACCAGCCCGCCGAGGTCAGGCCGGTCAAGCAGCCCGAGCCGCGGCCGCCGCGCGCGACGCGGCCGCTGAAGATGTCGGTCACCGCGATCGAGGACTGGCTGCGCGATCCCTACACGATCTACGCCAAATACATCCTGAAGCTCGACACGCTCGATCCCGTCGACATGCCGCTGTCGGCAGCTGATCGCGGCTCGGCCATTCACGATGCAATCGGCGAGTTCACCGAGACTTACGCCAGGCATCTGCCCGACGATCCCGCCCGCGTGTTGCGCGCGATCGGTGAGAAGCATTTCGCCCTGCTGATGGAGCGGCCCGAGGCGCGCGCGCTGTGGTGGCCGCGCTTCCAGCGCATCGCGCAATGGTTCGGCGAATGGGAGACGGCGCGGCGCGATGCGATCGAGACGCTCACCGCGGAAACCCGCGGCGAGATCTCGATCCGGCTCGATCATCAGCGCAGCTTCATTCTCTCCGCCCGCGCCGACCGCATCGAGCGGCGCCGGGGCGGTAGCTACGCCATCCTCGATTACAAGACCGGTCAGCCACCGACCGGCAAGCAGGTCCGCATGGGCCTGTCGCCACAGCTGACCCTGGAAGCCGCCATCCTGCGCGAGGGCGGTTTCCCCGACATCGACGCCGGCGCATCGGTGAGCCAGCTCGTCTATGTCCGCCTCAGCGGCAACAACCCGCCGGGCGAGGAGCGCATCCTCGAGCTCAAATACAAGCCGGGCGACGAGGCGCAGCCGCCGGACACCGCGGCCGCGGAAGCGCGCGCCAAGCTGGAAGCGCTGATCCGCGCCTTCGACGACGAGAGCCAGCCTTACACCTCGCTGAACCTGCCGATGTGGACCAACCGCTACGGCGCCTATGACAATCTCGCCCGGATCAAGGAATGGTCCGCGGCCGGCGGTCTGGGGATCGAGGAATGGTGAAGGCCCCCCGTCCCATTCCCGACGAGGTACGCGCGCGGCAGCAACGCGCGTCCGACCCGACCGCGTCGGCTTTCGTGTCGGCCAATGCCGGCTCGGGCAAGACCCATGTGCTGGTGCAGCGCGTGATCCGCCTTTTGCTGTCGGGCGTGCCGCCGGAAAAGATCCTCTGCATCACCTTCACCAAGGCCGCCGCCGCCAATATGGCCGAGCGCGTGTTCACCACGCTGGGACATTGGGTGACGCTCGACGATGCCGGGCTCGACGCTGCGATCCGCGCCATCGGCATCCCGCATCCCGGCGCAAAGCTGCGGCGCGAGGCACGAAAGCTGTTTGCCTGCGCGCTGGAGACGCCGGGCGGATTGAAGGTGCAGACCATCCACGCGCTCTGCACTCGCCTGCTCCAGCAATTTCCGTTCGAGGCCAACGTGCCGGCGCGATTCGCCGTGATGGATGACCGCGACCAGAACGACATGATGGAGCGCGCCAATCTGAAGGTGCTCCTGGAGGCCGCGCGCGATCCTGACAGCGTCACCGGCCGCGCGCTGCTGACCGCGATGGCGAGCGCCGCCGACGTCACCTTCAAAGAGGTCGTCCGCGAGGCGTGCCTGAGCCGCGACCATTTCATGGCCTGGACCGATGGGGCCGGCAACGCGGAAGCCGCCGCTGCGCAGATGACGGCCGTATTGGGCGTGGATGCGAGCGATCGCATCGAGGATGTCGAGAATGAGATTCTCGACGGACCATACCTGCCGCGCTCCCGTTGGGACGACATTGCGTTTGCGCTGGAGGACGGCAGCAAATCGGACAACGACCAGGCAAGCCGGCTCCGCGAGGCCAAGGCGTTTTCAGGCGCGGCGCAGGTCGACGCCTATCTCTGTGCCTTCCTCACCGACGAAAAACTCCCGCGCAAGGCGGTCCTGACCAAGAAGTTTGGCGAGCACAATCCATCCGTCGCGCGGCTGTTCGAGAATGAAGCAGTCCGCCTGAACGGATTGATCGAGAAGCGCCGCGCGATCACCATGCGCGACCGCACCGCGGCTCTGCTGCATATCGCAACCGCAGCCGCCGCGAACTACCGCCGCGAGAAGCAGGAACGTGGCCTGCTCGACTATGACGACCTCATCGACAAGACGCTGGCGATGCTCGACCGCATCTCCTCGGGCTGGGTGCATTACAAGCTCGACCGCGGCGTCGACCATGTGCTGATCGACGAGGCGCAGGATACCAGCCCGCGGCAATGGGACATCGTCGCGCACATCATCTCGGAATTCACGGCCGGCGAAGGCGCGCGCGAGGGGTTGAACCGCACGGTCTTCGCCGTCGGCGACGAGAAGCAGTCGATCTTCTCGTTCCAGGGCGCAGCCCCGCACGAGTTCGACGCGCGCCGGCGCGAGCTGCACCGCAAATTCACCGCGGCCGGGCTGAAATTCGATCCCGTGGCTTTCACCTATTCGTTCCGCTCGGGCGCCGCTATCCTGCATTCGGTCGACCACGTCTTCCGCGATCCCCAGATCTACAAGAGCATCCATTCGGTCGAGATCGGCCATCCCCTGCACAATGCGCTCGCCGATGCCGGCCCGAGCGTGATCGAGCTCTGGGATCTGGCCGAAGCCGATGACCGGCAGGAGATCGAGGGATGGCGCGCGCCGTTCGATGGCGTCGCGGTGACCAGTCCCGAGGTCAAGCTCGCCCGGCGCATCCAGGCCGAGATCAAGCGGCTGGTCGAGAGCGGCACGCTGACGGGCCATGAAAGCGAGCGGCGTCCGCTGCGCTATGGCGACATGCTGATCCTGGTGCGCCGGCGCGGCAATGCGTTCGACGCGGTGATCCAGGCGCTGAAGCACGCCGGCGTCCCCGTCGCCGGCGCCGACCGGCTCAAGCTGACCGAGCACATCGCCATCATCGATCTGATGAACCTTGCGGACGCGCTGCTGCTGCCGCAGGACGACCTTGCGCTGGCGGTGGCGCTCAAGAGCCCGCTGTTCGGTCTCGATGACGACGATCTGTTTCAGCTCGCCCATGACCGCAAGGGATCGCTGCGCCGCGCCCTCGGCGAGCATGCGGCTGGAAACGGGAAATTTGCGACCGTGTTGCGGCGCCTGGAAGCCTGCGAGATCCGGGCCCGCGAGGAAACGCCGTTTGCCTTCTATGCCTGGCTGCTCGGCGGCGACGGCGGCCGCGCGCGGATCCTGCGCCGGCTCGGTCACGAAGCCAACGACGCGCTCGACGAGTTTCTGGAGCTGGCGCTGAATTACGAGCGCAAGGCACCTGCCTCGCTGCAGGGTTTTATGGCCTGGCTGCGCTCGGCCGACACCGAAGTGAAGCGCGACATGGAAATCACCCGCGACGAAGTCCGGGTGATGACGGTGCACGGCGCCAAGGGCCTCGAGGCCTCGGTCGTGTTCATGGTCGACACCACGTCGTCACCTGCGGACTCGCAGCGGGTGCGGCTCATCAACGTGCCGCGCGGCAATGGCGGCGAGGTCGTGGTCTGGGCTGGGCGCAAGGCGGACGATCCAAGACCTGTCGCCGAGGCGCGCAAGGCGATGCTGGAGGAGACCGAGGACGAATATCGCCGCCTGCTCTATGTCGCGATGACGCGCGCGGCCGACCGCCTGATTGTTGGCGGCTGCATGCCCGGCAACATGAGGACCGTCCGCAAGCTGAGCTGGTACGATCTGATCGACACCGGTCTGTCAGGCTCGGGCCTGGACAAGCAGACGATCGAGACGCCGCTCGGCAAGGTGACCCGCTTCGCCCGCCCAGAGGATGTGGCGCCGCTGGGCACGCCGGCGAACTCAGTCGATCAGACGATCACGCTGCCGGACTGGCTGCGGACGCCGGCGCCGCGCGAGATGATCGAGGACGATCCATTGCGCCCCTCCGGCCAGCAGGCCGAGGAAGGCCGCCGCGTGCGATCAGGCGAATCCGTGCAATCGCGCGCTCTGGCATTGCAGCGCGGCACGCTGGTGCACCGGCTGCTGCAATCCCTGCCCGATATCGCCACCGAGCGCCGGCGCGAGGCCGCGCTCGCTTTCATGGCGCGCAACGCCGCTGATTGGACCGAGGCCGATCGCGTCGCGCTGGCCGGCAAGGTGCTCGCCTTGATCGCCGAGCCGCGCTTTGCGCCGGTCTTTGCCGCCGGCAGCCGGGCGGAGGCCGCCATCGTCGGCAAGCTCGATCGGCCGGGCCGGCCGCCGGCGCTGGTATCGGGGCAGATCGACCGCCTGGTGGTGACGCCATCAGAGGTTTTGATCGTCGATTTCAAGACCAACCAGACGGCGCCCAGCAGCGCGGCCGAGGCGCCCGCCGCCTATGTCAGGCAGCTCGCGCTCTACCGGGCGGTGCTTTCCAGGCTTTATCCCCAGAAGCCCGTCCGCGCCGTGCTGCTCTGGACCGAGGCCCTTGAATATATGGAGATTTCAGCCCCCGCGCTGGACGCGGCGCTGGCATCCCTTCATCTCGGCGTGAGCGTCCTTGACCCGGCAAGGGGCCGTTCATAGGTTGGGACCATGATCTCCGGCGCGATTCCAGGTCGCGCCGATTCTCTTTCAACCGAGTGAGGTACTCCAATGGCCGTTGGCAAGGTTTCTGACACCGATTTCGAAGCCGAAGTGCTCAAGGCGAACGGCCCCGTCGTCGTCGATTTCTGGGCCGAGTGGTGCGGCCCTTGCCGCATGATCGCCCCCGCCCTCGACGAGATCGCCGGCGCGATGGGCGACAAGGTCAAGATCGTGAAGCTCAATGTCGACGAGAGCCCGAAGACCGCGTCGAAATATGGCGTGATGTCGATCCCGACCCTGATGATCTTCAAGGGCGGCGAGATGGCGTCGCGCCAGGTTGGCGCCGCGCCGAAGGCGAAGCTGCAGCAGTGGATCACCTCCGCGGTCTGATCCACGTCGTCTAAGAGTTCTGCAACGGCCGGCGAACAGCCGGCCGTTTTATTTTGCTCGTAGCCCGGATGGAGCCACCGGATCGGCGCGACGCGCCGTCCGATGACAGGCTCCGCGTAATCCGGGAATCGTGCCAGGGGCGACGACGGCCCCGGATTGCGCTGCGCTCCATCCGGGCTACTCATCAACGCGCTCATTGCCTTCGACGAGCGCCTGAAACATCGCAACCAGCCGCTTGGTGTCGGACGCGAGCGGCTTGAAGAACGCGGCGTCGGCGTCCTCGACGGCCACGACGGCTTTCCGGGCGAGATCACGCCCCGCTCTGGTGACGGTGATCGCCTTGGCGCGCGGGTCCTGAGGATGATCGATCCGCTCGATCAACCCGGCTGCTTCCAGCGCGCGCAACACTTGAGACGTGGTCATCGGATCGACGCCACAGAGCTGAGAAAGCCGCGCCTGGGTCAGCGTTTCCTCGGCGCCGAACCAGGTTGCCGTCGCCAGCAGCACGAATTGGGAATGCGTGAGCCCGTAGGGCTGAAGCGCCGCCCGCAACCGGCGTTGCCAGGCGTTCGAGATCTTCCAGAGCAGGAAGCCCGGGCTTTCGGCGGGGCCGGACAGGCGGGTCGGAAGCGGCGGCTTGGTCATCGTGTCCCTTCGGCCAGCTTGGCAAGGCTCGCCAGCACCTCCGGGAAATCGGCGGAAACAGCCGGGCCGATTTCGGCAGCCTGCGGCCCGCGGGCGTCGACCGCGTAAACGATGCGCGTCCGTCCGGGTCCAAGCGATTCGATGCGATGGGCGACAAGGATGGCGAGGTCGCCGACCCGCGTTTCATCGACGAAGCAGACATTTTCGCGCACTTCGACCAGTTGCGAGCGCAGCGCCTCCTCGCCGGGCGGCTTCATGGTGAACCAAGTGCCTGATGCAAACGGCCCGTCGATGGCGATCTGCTCGATGCCCGCGTTCCAGTTCTTCCAGGCGGGGACATCGCGAAAGATGCCCCAGATCACCTCCGGAGATGCCGTGGTCTCGATGGCGTATTCCGTCTGCCAGGTATTTTCGTTGCTCACGACGTGACCTCCCTTTGATATGCGCGCTTATAATAAGCGCACATATTATCCTGTCAAGGCGCCCGGGAGGAGCAAATCTACAGGCCCGGCGTTGAAGCGCATGTCCTCAGTCAAAGAGCGTTCGCCGTGCCCTCTCCTCGCCGCGCAAGCCGCCGAAAGCCCGCCCGGCTGACCGCCATGGAGGCGCGTTCGGTCGATGCCATCCCGCGCGGCGGGGAGTGGCAGTACGAGCCGAAATGGGATGGCTTCCGCTGTCTGCTGTCGCGCGACGGCAGCAACGTTGATCTGCGCTCGAAATCCGGCGAGGACCTCGCGCGCTATTTTCCCGAGATCGTCGCCGCCGCGCTGAAGCTGAAAGCGGATCAGTTTACGCTCGACGGCGAGATCGTCGTGCCGCAAGGCAAAGGCTTTTCCTTCGACGCGCTGCTGCAGCGGATTCATCCTGCCGCAAGCCGGGTGAAGAAACTGTCGGAGGAAACACCGGCGCTGTATCTCGTGTTCGACCTGTTGGCGACGGCGAACAGGAGGGAGCTTGCCGATGCGCCGCTCACCGAGCGCCGGCCGGCGCTGGAGGCGTTTGCGAAGACCAACCTGAAAGGCGGTTCTTCCGCCTCTCTCCTTTCACGATGAGCTACGCGACGGCCCAAAAATGGCTGGCGCAATCCGGCGGCGGTTCGGATGGCGTGATCGCCAAGCGCATCGACCTGCCCTACCAGGCCGGAAATCGCGAGGGCATGCAGAAGATCAAGAAGTTTCGTAGCGCCGATTGCGTGGTCGGAGGCTTCCGCTATGCGACCAACAAGATCGCGGGCCGCAAGGTCGTGGGCTCGCTGCTGCTCGGGCTCTACGACGACAAGGGCCTGCTGCACCATGTCGGCTTCACCTCAGCGATCAAGGCTGATGAGAAGCCTGCCCTGACCGACCGGCTGGAAGCGCTGATCGGCGAGCCCGGCTTCACCGGCAACGCACCTGGCGGGCCAAGCCGATGGTCGAGCGAGCGCTCGGCCAAATGGTGCCCGCTCAAGCCGAAGCTGGTGATCGAGATCTGCTACGACCATTTCAGCGGCGAGCGCTTTCGCCACGGCACCTCGATCCTGCGCTGGCGCCCCGACAAGGCGCCCCGGCAGTGTACCTTCGAGCAGTTGAAGCAGAAGGCGGCCGATCCGATGAAGCTGCTGAAGTGAGTTTGATCGTAGCGTCTATTTGATCCACCCCGTCGCCAGCGCGTTCGCCAGCTCGGGCTGATTGTTGCGGCGGGCGAGCGCGGCCATCGCTTCATGGTCGTAAGCGATCTGGCGGAACGTCACCTGCCAGGCACCATCAATGAGTTCGAGAATTGCATAGCGCGCGTGCGGGGTGCCGGCTTCGACGACATGCGGGAACGGATGTACGTCGCGATAGCCGGGGCTGCCGACGCTGCCGGGATTGACGATCAGCCTGGTATCGCGAAGCCGCACGGCGCGGGCGAGATGGGTGTGGGCGCAGAGGATGAGCGATTGCGTGATGCCTTGCGCGAACTGCTCGATGCGATCGAGCGGCGACAGCGCGACGGTGCCATTGGGGTGCACGGTGTCGAGCCAATAGATTTCATCATTCTCGGGCGTTGCGTGGCAGAGGAAAACCTGATCCCGAAACACGCGCGTCATCGGTTGCGCGCGCAGCCAGTCGAGCTGGGCGGCATTGAGCTGCGCATGCACAGGGCGATCCCACGAGCCCATCTTCTCCGGCGGCCGGTCGAGCAGATAGCGGTCATGATTGCCGACCACATGCACGGCATCGATCGCCATCAGGATCTCGATGGTCCTGACAGCATCGAGCGGGCCGCTCAGCATGTCCCCGAGATTGACGATGTCGGTAATTCCAAGTGCGCGAATGTCGGAGAGCACCGCCTCCAGCGCGAGATAGTTTCCGTGGATGTCGGCAATCGCGGCAAAACGCATTGTGGGTCACCATAGCCCGGATGAAGCGCAGCGCAATCCGGGACTCTAACTGCTTGGCGAAATGTCCCGGATTGCGCTTCGCTCCATCCGGGCTACGCGGCTCTCATGCAGGAGGCGTGCCGTTGAGGCCGAGCACGTGGCCGGCGAGATAGAGCGAGCCCGTGATCAGGATGCGCGGCGGCACCTCGTAGGCGAGCTTCGCCAGGGAACGCAGCGCGGCCTCGACGCCGGGGGCGATCTCGACGCGCATGCCGAGGCTGCGGACGGCGTCCGCGAGATGGTCGACCGGCATCGCATTCTCGGTATCAGGGATCGGCACCGCGATGATGTGACGGGTGAGCCCGGCGAAATTGGCCAGAAACGCCTTCGCATCCTTGTTGGCCATCATGCCCGCGATGACGACGAGCGGCCGTGACACGCGTTCTTCGAGATCGCCGAGCGCGGCGGCGGCGACGCGGCCGCCGTCGGCATTGTGGCCGCCGTCGAGCCAGATCTCGCTGCCTTGCGGCCCGAGAGCGAGCAGCTCGCCCGAGGTGAGCCGCTGCATTCGCGCCGGCCACTCGGCAGCGACGATGCCGGCCTCGAATGCCGCCTGGTTGACCTTGAAGGTCGGAATCGCGCGCAGCGTCGCAATGGCAAGGCCGGCATTGTCAAACTGATGACGGCCGAACAAGCGCGGCGCGGCGAGATCCATCAGGCCGCGGTCGTCGGAATAGACCAGGCGCCCATGCTCGACATTGACGTGCCAGCTTTCGTTCGCGGCAAACAGCGGCGCGCGCATCTGCCTGGCCTGCGCCTCGATCACAGCCATCGCTTCGCCCGTCTGCTCGGCGCAAACCACCGGCACGCCGCGCTTGATGATGGCGGCCTTCTCGGCGGCGATCGACGCCAGGGTCGACCCTAGGAAATCCATGTGGTCCATGCTGACAGGCGTGATCACGCAGGCAGCGGGCGTATCGACCACGTTGGTCGAATCGAGCCGGCCGCCCAGGCCGACTTCGAGCAGCACCGCATCGGCAGGATTTTGCGCGAACAGCAGGAATGCCGCCGCGGTCTTCAGCTCGAAGAGTGTCGCGGGCTCGCCGGCATTGACGCGCTCGACCTGTTCCAGCGCAGCAAGCAATTCGTCGTCGGTGACGAGCACGCCACCGCCGAGGCGGCCAAGGCGGAAACATTCGTTGATGCGGACGAGATAGGGCGAGGTGTAGGCGTGGACGCGCAGGCTGGCTGCCTCCAGCGTCGCGCGCAGGTAGGCCACCGTCGAGCCTTTGCCGTTGGTGCCGGCGACATGGATCACCGGCGGCAGCTTGCGTTCGGGATGATCGAGCCGCTCGAGCAGACGGTGCATCCGCTCGAGCCCGAGATCGATGCGCTTCTGATGCAGGGCCGACAGCCGCCCGATTAATGCATCGAGCGACGCCTTTGCGCTGTCAGGGGACGCGTTCACGCGTGGGGCGCAGCCGGCGCCGTCTCAGCAGCCGATACGATCTGCGCCGGGCTAGCGACGGGCTGCGTCGGCTTGGACACGTTCTCCTGCGCGGGCGCCTTGGTCAGCAGGCGGCACAGCCGCGCCAGGGTTGGACGCAGCTCATGGCGATGCACGACCATGTCGACCATGCCGTGCTCTTTCAGATATTCGGCGCGCTGGAAACCTTCCGGCAGCTTTTCGCGAATGGTCTGCTCGATCACGCGCGCGCCGGCAAAGCCGATCAGCGCACCGGGCTCGGCGATCTGGACGTCGCCGAGCATCGCGTAGGACGCAGTGACCCCGCCGGTGGTCGGATTGGTCAGCACCACGATGTAGGGCAGCTTGGCTTCGCGCAGCATCTGCACCGCGACGGTGGTGCGCGGCATCTGCATCAACGACAAGATGCCTTCCTGCATGCGCGCGCCGCCGGATGCGGCGAAGACGATGAAGGGCGACTTCTTCTCGACCGCAAGCTCGAGCCCGCGGACGATGGCTTCGCCCGCGGCCATGCCGAGCGAGCCGCCCATGAAATCGAAATCCTGCACGGCGACGACGACGCCGGCGCCTTCGAGCTTGCCGTAGCCGACCTTGATCGCATCGTTCAGATTGGTGCGCGCACGCGCATCCTTGATGCGGTCGACATACTTCTTCTCGTCGCGGAACTTGAGCGGATCGGCCGTCACCTCGGGCAGGGCGACGTCGAACCAGGTCTCGTTGTCGAAGATCGACTTCAGCCGCGCCGCCGCGCCCATGCGCATGTGGTAGTTCGAGCCGGGGATGACGAACTGGTTGGCCTCGACGTCCTTGTAGAACACGAGCTGTCCGGAATCCGGGCACTTGATCCACAAATTCTCCGGCGTCTCCCGCCGCAGCATGTTGCGGATCTTCGGCCGGACCACATTGGTAAGCCAGTTCATGGTTTGCTCCGATGTGCGATTCCGCTGGGAATCGCCTGAAAGGATATATGGCGGCCGGGCCGTTGCCCGGCAAGCCGCCGTGTCATCCACCGCAAAAGCGGAATTATGGCCTATTCGGCCGCTTGTTGGCGCCCTTGACGCCCTGGGCCAGGGCCGCCGTCAGCTCGGCCACGGCGTTAACGGTTTTGGCGGTCGCCCGGCCTTCCGCATCGAGGCTGTTCCTGAGCGCATCGACCAAGGCGGTGCCGACCACCGAACCATCGGCCTTCTCGGCGATGGCGCGCGCGGCCTCCGGCGTCCGGATGCCAAAGCCGACGCAGATCGGCAAGCCGGTATGCCGCTTGATGCGCGCGACGGCGTCTCCGACGACATTCGCATCCGCCGCCGCTGCACCGGTGATGCCGGCGATCGAGACGTAATAGACAAAGCCTGACGTGTTCGCGAGCACCGCGGGCAGGCGCTTGTCGTCGGTGGTCGGGGTCGCCAGGCGAATGAAGTTCAGGCCCGCCTTCAGCGCGGGAATGCAGAGCTCGTCGTCTTCCTCCGGCGGCAGATCGACGATGATGAGGCCGTCGACGCCTGACGCCTTGGCATCGGCCAAGAACCTGTCGACGCCGTAAATGTAGATCGGATTGTAATAGCCCATCAGCACCAGCGGCGTGACATTGTCGCCCTTGCGGAAGTCGCGGACCAGCTCCAGCGTCTTCTTCAAGGTCATGCCGACCTTGAGCGCGCGCAGACCTGCCGCCTGGATCGAGGGACCATCCGCCATCGGATCGGTGAAGGGAATGCCGAGCTCGATGATTTCGGCGCCGGCCTTGGGCAGCGCCTTGACGATCTCGAGCGACGTCGTGGGGTCGGGATCGCCGGCCATCACATAGGTGACAAAGGCCGAGCGGCCTTGGCTTTTCAGCTCGGCAAAACGGGTGTCGATACGCGTGGTCATGATTCGGCGGCCGCTGTGCTATACCTCTCCCCTCCGGGGAGAGGTCGGCTGCGAAGCAGCCGGGTGAGGGGGATGGAGAGGTTCAAGTCGAGAGCACGAAGGCTCCGCGAGTCGCAGACGAGCGCCGAAGCAAGGCTTTGGCAGGCGCTGCGCAACCGGCAGCTCGCCCGCTGGAAGTTTCGCCGCCAGCATCCTGTTGATCGATACGTCGTCGACTTCGTCACGCTGGACGGAAAGCTCATCGTTGAAGTTGATGGCGTCACGCATTCCAGCCCGGCCGAGATCGAGCGTGATGATGCCAGAACCAAGGTGCTCGAAGCCTGCGGCTTCTTCGTCCTGCGCGTCTCGAACACCGATGTGTACGAAAATCTCGAAGGCGTGCTCGAGCTGATCCGGACATCACTAAGGTTCGAGTGAGCGGAGAGACCCCTCACCCGGCTGCTACGCAGCCGACCTCTCCCCGACGGGGAGAGGTGAGGAGAGTGCGACACTCGCTTCACTTGCTCTTGCCCTTCAGGATGTCGCCGACCTGCGGGACGTCCTTGTCGCCACGGCCGGAGAGATTGACGACCATCAGGTGGTCTTTCGGCCGCTTCGGCGCGAGCTCCATCACCTTGGCGATGGCGTGGGCGGGCTCGAGCGCGGGAATGATGCCTTCGAGCTTGGAGAGCAGCTGGAACGCGGCAAGCGCTTCGTCATCGGTCGCGGAGAGATAATTGACGCGGCCGACCTCGTGCAGCCAGGAATGCTCGGGGCCGATGCCAGGATAGTCGAGGCCGGCCGAGATCGAATGCGCGTCCTGGATCTGGCCGTCGGCATCCATCAAGAGATAAGTGCGGTTGCCATGGAGCACGCCAGGGCGGCCGCCCGCGATCGAGGCCGCATGCAGCTGCGTGAGGCCGTGGCCTGCGGCTTCGACGCCGAAGATCTCGACGCTGGGATCGTCGAGGAACGGATGGAACAGGCCCATCGCATTGGAGCCGCCGCCGATGCAGGCGACCAGCGAATCCGGCAGGCGTCCCTCGACCTCCTGCATCTGCGTCCTGGTCTCGACACCGATGATCGACTGGAAGTCGCGCACCAGCATCGGATAGGGATGCGGGCCCGCCACCGTGCCGATGCAATAGAACGTGTTGTGCACGTTGGTGACCCAATCGCGCAGCGCCTCGTTCATGGCGTCCTTCAGCGTGCGCGTGCCCGACTGCACCGGGAACACCTTTGCGCCCAGCATCTCCATGCGGATCACGTTGGGCTGCTGCCGTTCGACGTCGACGGCGCCCATATAGACCACGCATTCGAGGCCAAAGCGCGCGCACAGCGTCGCGGTGGCGACACCGTGCTGTCCGGCACCGGTCTCGGCGATGATGCGTTTCTTGCCCATGCGCCGCGCCAGCATGATCTGGCCTAGCACGTTGTTCACCTTGTGCGAGCCGGTGTGGTTGAGCTCTTCGCGCTTGAGGTAGATCTTGGCGCCGCCGAGATGTTCGGTGAGACGCTCGGCGAAATACAACGGCGAGGGCCGGCCGACATAGTTCTTGAGATAGCCGTTCATCTCGGCCTGGAAGGCCGGATCGGCCTTGGCTGCGGCGTAGGCCTTCTCCAGATCGAGGATCAGCGGCATCAGGGTTTCGGCGACGAAGCGTCCGCCGAAAATGCCGAAATGGCCGCGCTCGTCGGGCCCGCTGCGATAGGAATTTGGTTTGGCGATGGTCATCGAACGCTCAACTCTTGAGTGGCGCGCGCGGCGCGAATGAAGGCCTTGATCATTTCAGGATCTTTCACGCCTGGAGCGCTCTCGACGCCGGAGGACACGTCGACCCCGCCGGCGCCGGTGACGCGCAGGGCTTCGACAACATTGCCGGCGTGAAGCCCGCCCGAGACCATATAGGGCAGCTTGAGATCGAGATTTTCGAGCAGGTGCCAGTCGAACGGCTCCCCCAGGCCGCCAGGCCTTGTGGCGTCCTTCGGCGCACGCGCGTCGAACAGGATGCGGTCGGCGATTGCGGCGTAACCTGGCAGCACCGCGAGATCGGCCGCGGCCGCGACCGGCACCGCCTTCATCACCGGGCGGTCGAACCTCTGCTTGATGTCACGCAAGCGCGCCACGCTCTCCTGGCCGTGGAGCTGGAAGATGTCAGGCGACAGCGCGTCCATGATGTTGTCGAGCGTGGCATCGTCGGCATCGACCGTGAGCGCCACTTTCAGCGCCCGCTTTTTCACCTGCCGGCCGAGATCGCGTCCCGTCTCCAGCGAGACGTGCCGCGGCGAGGGCGGAAAGAACACAAACCCCACCATGTCGGCGCCCGCGTCGAGCGCCGTTTGAAGCGTCTCACGCGTGGACAGGCCGCAGATCTTGACGAGCAGGGACATGGTCTCAAAGCAGATGGAGGCCGCAAGCGGCGGCCGGGAAACGGGCTTTTCAGTTCGGGCCGCTTCTACAACGTCGCGCGCTGCTTGTCTCGCCCGATAGGCCCGTAAAGGCCCACTCCTGAGGGCACCGGGAGGCGCTGGGCCTCGGGCTTGGCTGCGGCCGCCTGAGCCCGCAGCCCGGCCAATTCGCCCCGCGCGGCCCGGGCATCCGCCTCATGCCGGCGTGCGGCGCGGCGCCAGTGCCGCTGGCCGAACCAGACGGCGCAGCCGCCGACCACGACGCCCAAGGCAGCCGTCAGGACCAGCAGCAGGAACAACGGAATGTCGCGCGACAGCGCCGGATCCTTCGCCATGAAGGGATCGAAGGAGACGGTGACCTCGTGCCGGTTGGCGGCCGCAAAGGTCACCAGGATCAGGACCAGCGGAGTCACGAACAGCCAGGTCAGAAACTTTCGCATCGCGTGTCGCTCGCCTTGAATCACCTGCCGCCGCAGCAAACGGCGGTTCGGCCAACCCCGGACGACAGACCTAATCGGGCGCGCCCGGATCCGGATGGTCGCGGTTAAGCCGCTCGCGCATTTCCTTGCCGGTCTTGAAGAACGGAACGCTCTTCTGATCGACGGGGACATGGGCGCCGGTGCGCGGATTGCGGCCGGCGCGGGCGGGGCGATGCTTGACCGAGAAAGCGCCGAAGCCGCGCAGCTCGACGCGGTCACCGCGCGCGAGTGCCGCTACGATCTCTTCGAGAATCGCATTCACAATGTTCTCGACATCCCGCTGGTACAGATGCGGGTTGTGCTCGGCGATACGCTGAACAAGTTCGGATTTGATCATCGAGAGATAGGACCCGGAAGCGTGCGGATGACCATTTCCGTGAAAATGCCTTGATCTGTCAAGACGCTAAATGAAGGGTAGGCGTCGTGAAAGTGCGTGACATTTGCCGAAAAAGCGGGCTGCAAAGCCACCCGCCAGACGGGAAAAGGGTCTGGAGCTCGCGCGGTTCCGTCAGTTTCAGCTCAATTCGACGCGGCCGGCTGCCACAGCGCCAGCATTCCATCCAGCCCGGCACGATCAACCGCCTGCACGAGGCCAGTTTGCTCGATTTGATGCGCAATCGCGCTGAATCCAAGCGCTTCCAGGGTCACTGAGGCCGCCGTCTTGAAGAGGGTCAGGTCACCAAAGCGCGGCTCGAGCTTGTAATCGCGCACGGAAAGACCCTTCTTGACGCCTTTCTGTTCCTCCAGCCAGGTGACCGCGGTCTTCTCGTCGCCGAGCTGATCAATCAGCTTGAGATCGATGGCCTGGCGGCCGGTGAAGACACGGCCATCGACGACTTTTTCGAGCTGCGTGTCATCCATGCCACGGCGCTGCTTCACCAGATCCTTGAACCAGGCGTAGGAATCCTTCACCAGCGCATCCAGTGCGGCGCGCGCTTCCGGGCTGGTCGGCTCAAAGCCGTTGGGCGCGGCCTTGAGCGGCGTGGATTTTACCTCCTCGACCTTGACGCCGATGGTCTTCAGGAGTTCGGCGACGTTGGGGAACTGGAACAGCACGCCGATCGAGCCGACCAGCGAGCTCTGCTGGGCGATGATGTGGTCGCTGGCGATGGCGGTGATGTAGCCGCCGGATGCCGCAAGGCCCTCGACCACCACGACCAGCGGCTTCTTCGCCTTCAGGCGCATCAAGGAATCATAGAGCTGCTCGGAGCCGGCAGTGGTGCCGCCGGGCGAGTTGACATGAACGATCACGGCGGCGGCCTGCGAATTCTCCAGCCGCTCCAGCGCCCGCGTGCGCTCGGCATCGCTGCGGATCAGGCCCTCGATCTGCACACGCGCGATGGAGCCGGCGGAGACGAAGCTGCCGCGCGCGCCGGGCGTTGCGATCAGCGCAAAGCCCGCGATCGCGGCGATCGCGATCAGCGCGGCCATCACGCGCCAGAACGTCAGCTTGCGGCGGATCCTGCGGCGATCGACGATGATGTCCGAATCGAGCGACATCGAGATATCTCCAAATGAAAGGCCGCTGGCGTTGTGCGGTCACATTGTGACCCTCAGCTCGCCTGGATACATCAATTGCGGCGCAATTTGAAGAAAACAAGGCCTCTTGGTGCGAGCCGAGAACTTCATCGAACATTCGCTGTCGTCCCGGCGAAGGTCGGGACCCATAACCACAGGGCGTGGTTTGACGAAGATTCTTGGTTCGGTACTCCGACAGATCGCGATCGATAGATTCCGCGGTATGGGTCCCGCCTTCGCCGGGACGACGATAGCGACAAAAAAGCCCCGGCCAGAGCCGGGGCTTCGATGTCAGCGAAAACTTGCGTTTCGCTTACTTGCTGTCGCGGTTCTTAAGCGCGGTGCCCAGGATGTCGCCGAGCGTCGCACCCGAATCCGAGGAGCCGTACTGCGCGATGGCTTCCTTCTCTTCGGCGACCTCGAGCGCCTTGATCGACACCTGGACCTTGCGGGCCTTCTTGTCGAACTGGATCACGCGGGCATCGACCTTCTCGCCGACCGCGAAGCGTTCGGCGCGCTGGTCGTTGCGGTCACGCGCGAGCTCCGAGCGCTTGATGAAGGTCGAGAAGTCGGTCCCGGCGATCTTCACCTCGATACCGCTCTCCTTCACTTCGAGCACTTCGCAGGTCACGACCGCGCCCTTCTTGACATCGCCCGGCTCGGCGAAGGGGTCGCCTTCGAGCTGCTTGATGCCGAGCGAGATGCGCTCCTTCTCGACGTCCACATCGAGCACCACGGCCTTCACCATGTCGCCCTTCTTGTAGTTGTCGATCACCTGCTCGCCCGGAAGCTTCCAGTCGAGGTCGGAGAGGTGGACCATGCCGTCGACGTCGCCCTCGAGGCCCAGGAACAGACCGAACTCGGTCTTGTTCTTGACCTCGCCCTCGACCACCGAACCGGTCGGGTGACCTTCGACGAAGACCTCCCACGGGTTGCGCATGGTCTGCTTGAGGCCGAGCGAGATACGGCGCTTGACGGAATCAACTTCCAGCACCTGCACGTCGACTTCCTGCGAGGTCGACACGATCTTGCCGGGGTGCATGTTCTTCTTGGTCCACGACATCTCGGAGACGTGGATCAGGCCTTCGATGCCCGGCTCGAGCTCGACGAACGCACCGTAGTCGGTGATGTTGGTGACGCGGCCGGTGAAGCGGGCACCCAGCGGGTACTTGGCTTCGATGCCCTGCCACGGATCGTCCAGCAGCTGTTTCATGCCCAGCGAGATGCGGTGCGTCTCGTGGTTGATCTTGATGATCTTGACCTTCACGGTCTGGCCGATCGAGAGCACCTCGGTCGGGTGGTTGACGCGGCGCCACGCGATGTCGGTGACGTGCAGCAGGCCGTCGATGCCGCCGAGATCAACGAACGCACCGTAATCGGTGATGTTCTTGACCACGCCGTCGATGACCTGGCCCTCTTCGAGGTTCTGCACCAGCTCCTGACGCTGCTCGGCGCGGGTCTCTTCGAGCACCGTGCGGCGGGAGACGACGATGTTGCCGCGACGGCGGTCCATCTTGAGGATCTGGAACGGCTGCGCATTGTTCATCAGCGGTGCAACGTCGCGGATCGGGCGGATGTCGACCTGCGAACGCGGCAGGAAGGCAACGGCACCGTCGAGGTCGACGGTGAAGCCGCCCTTGACCTGATTGAAGATGACGCCCGTGACCTTCTCGTTGTTCTGGAACGCCTTCTCCAGCTTGCCCCAGCTCTCTTCGCGGCGCGCCTTGTCGCGCGACAGCACGGCCTCGCCGAGGGCGTTCTCGATGCGATCGAGGAACACTTCCACCTCGTCGCCAACCTTGATTTCGCTGTCACGGCCGGGGCCGGAAAATTCGCGCAGCGCAACGCGGCCTTCGGTCTTCAGGCCGACGTCGATGACGGCCATGTCCTTTTCAATTGCAACCACCTTGCCCTTGACGACGGAGCTCTCCTGCAGGTTGCCACCCGCGAAGGACTCGTCGAGCATCGCGGCGAAATCGTCACGCGACGGGCTATAGGTATCAGCGGAAGTCGAAGCCATTTGTTCTCCAGTTGCGGATGTCTTGCCGGCCGTTGGGTTCATGGGCGTATCGCGCGCGCAGTGTCGGAAGGCCCGCAAGACCTTCGAGCGACCGCTCGCTGCTCCGGCCTGAAACCGAAACAGCGGAAGCGGGCCGGCAGAGGCCCGCGCGTTCGATACGTGGAAATCGTTGTGTCCGGAGCCTGGATCGCGTCGATCCCCAAACAGGGACCGAGAGTATCGACCTCAAAGAGCGGGAGCGGGCACTTCCTCCAATGACGGCTGCGGCTTAACCCCGCGACCGGCCCGCTCGGACGGCCTCGATAATGTCGATGGCGGCCCGGACGCCGCCTTCTATATCCAGTTGGGAGTTATCTAGCAAGTAAGCATCCGGGGCCGGTTTCAAAGGCGCAATCGGCCGGTTCTTGTCCCGTTCGTCGCGGCGGATGATGTCGGCGAGCACGGCCGCCTCGTCCGCTTCCTCGCCCCGCGCCCTGGCCTCCATGGTGCGCCGGCGAGCGCGGACCCTGGGGTCGGCCACGACGAAGATTTTCACGTCGGCATGGGGGCAGATCACGGTTCCAATATCCCTTCCGTCCAGCACGGCCCCGGGCGGGTCGGCGGCGAATTGCCGCTGGAAATTGACCAGGACCTCACGGACTTTGGGGATCGCCGAGACGATCGAGGCGCCCTCACCGGCCTCCTGGGTCTTCAGGGCGGGATTGCCGAACTTTTCGGGATCGAGTTCCAAGGCGGCCTGCACCGCCGCGGCCTCGTCGTGGAGATCGGTGCCGGACTGCATCAGGGCATAGGCCACCGCGCGGTAGATCACGCCGGTATCGAGGTGACGATAACCATAGTGATGGGCGAGGCGCTTGCCGAGCGTGCCTTTGCCCGAGGCCGCGGGACCATCGATGGCGATAATCATGAAAACTCGGCCCGAAGGGAACGCATCATCGGTATGAAGTCAGGGAAACTGGTGGCGATGAAGGCGGTGTCGTCGACGATCACCGGCTGGTCGGAGGCGCAGCCCATCACCAGCGCAGACATCGCGATGCGGTGATCCATATGGGTGGCGACAGTCCCGCCGCCGGGCACATGGCCGCGACCCTCGACGATCAGGTCGTCGCCGGAGACCTCGACCTTGACGCCGTTGACGCGGAGCATCGCGGCGGTGGCCTCGAGCCGGTCGGATTCCTTGACGCGCAGCTCCTGCAGGCCCCGCATGATGGTGGTGCCTTCGGCAAACGACGCCGCCACGGCCAGCACCAGATATTCGTCGATCATCGAGGGCGCGCGCTCCGGCGGCACCTCGACGCCGCGCAGCTTTGAGGCGCGTACGCGCAGGCGTGCCATCGGCTCGCCGGCATCACCGCGCATTTCGCTTTCCTCGATCGACGCGCCCATTTCACGCAGCGTCGTGAACAGGCCGGTGCGCAGCGGATTGGTCATCACGTCGGACAGAACGATGTCGGAGCCTTCGACGATCAGTGCCGCGACGACAGGAAAAGCTGCAGACGATGGATCGGCGGGCACGATGACGGTCGCGCCATGCAGCTCGGGCTGGCCGACCAGCGTGATGCGGCGGCCATGAGCTCCCTCGGCGACCGAGCTGATGTCGGCGCCGAAATGCTTCAGCATCAGCTCGGTGTGGTCGCGGCTGGCCTCGCTCTCGATCACGGTGGTGGTGCCCGGCGCGGCGAGGCCGGCCAGCAGCACCGCCGACTTGATCTGAGCGGAGGCGACCGGGGTCTTGTAGGTGATCGGCAGCGGATCGCGCGCACCCTGAATGGTCAGGGGCAGGCGGCCGCCCTCGCCGCCAGAGACGATTTTGGCGCCCATCTTTTCGAGCGGATCGAGGATCCGGCGCATCGGCCGGCTGCGCAGCGAGGCATCGCCGTCGAAGTCAGCCGAGATCGGGCAGCCGGCAACGGCGCCCATGACCAGCCGGCAACCGGTGCCGGAGTTGCCGAAATCCAGCACCGCCTTGGGCTGGGCAAAGCCGCCGACACCCACGCCATTCACTTTCCAGGCGAAATCGCCGGTGCGCTCGACCTTCGCGCCGAGGGCCTGCATGGACTTGGCGGTGTTGAGGACGTCCTCGCCCTCGAGCAGGCCCGTAATGCGGGTCTCTCCGACGGCCAGCGCGCCCAGGATGAGGGCACGGTGGGAGATCGACTTGTCCCCGGGTACCCGTACTTTTCCGGTCAGGGGACCGCCTGGGCTCGACTTCAGGGGTGTCGGCTTGTCGGAATGGGTCAAGATTGTGTCCTTGGATGCGCCTCGGAGGCTGGCGGGCACCTACCACATGGCCTCCCCGCCGTCACGAGCATGTCTTTCTCCCGTAATGCGCTATTGACAGCGGGCCGCCAACTAGCCAAGTGAAACACCGCTTTTCAGACATCCCAGGATTCCTCTGCCGTGGCCAAGTCCGAACTCGGAACCAAACGTATTTGCCCGACCACGGGCAAGAAATTCTATGACCTCAACAAGAATCCGGTGATCTCGCCCTATACCGGCGAGGTTGTGCCGATCGCGCCTGTGGCGCCCACCCGCGGCACCCGCGGGGCCGAGGCACGCCACGCTGCAGCTGCGGACACCGCGCCGGAGCCGGCCGAGAACGAAGAGTTGGTCTCGCTCGAGGAGGCCGATGCCGAGGAGAACACCGGCAAGGTCAAGGCCGTCGTGCCCGAATCCGAGGACGATATCGAGGTCGACGAGACCCTCGACGACGACGATGACGATGATTCGACCTTCATTGCCGACGAAGAAGAGGGTGATGAGGACGTGACCGACATCATTGGTGATGTCGGAGGCGACGAAGAGACTTGAGATCAGTCCTGATCTGTGAAAAAGGGTGCACCGCGCGAGTCGGAAGGCTCGCCGGTCGGGAGTGATCCCCCAGGATCATCCCAAGGGTTAAGGGGCCATAGCTCAGCTGGGAGAGCGCTTGCATGGCATGCAAGAGGTCGGCGGTTCGATCCCGCCTGGCTCCACCAGCCTTCGCTCGCTTCGCGAGCTTCGGCTGGGCAAGCCTGAGGAAGTCCCTCGTAGCGAAGTGAGCGAAGGCTGTCCCGCCATAGCCCGGAGGGCGACGGCGGACTGGGGCTGATATCCATGCTGTCTGCCCTATCGCTAACAACATCCTAAACGTGTCTCAGATCTGCTATCCTACCTCTGGAGAGGAAGCAGATTGAAATACGTCTATATCCTCGAAAGTCTCGATTCCGAGCACTTCTATGTCGGCATCACCGCGCCTGGCAAAACACAATGCCGGCGAGGTGCCGCACACGTCAAAATACGGCCCTTGGCGAATTCGCACGTATTTCGCTTTCGACGACGCCGCACGGGCTGCCGCATTCGAGCGATATCTGAAATCTGGCTCTGGTCGCGCGTTCGCCAAGAAGCATTTCTGACCGTGCGCGTTCGGGGCCTACTCCCCAATCACCGCATTCAACCGATCCCTCAGCGCGACAATCTCGTCTTTCATCGCGATCAGCTCCGACACCGTGCAATCCGACGCCGCGAGGATCGATTGCGGCACGCTGCGCGCTTTCTCCTTCAGCGCATGCCCCTGCGGGGTCAGGGCGATCAGCACCTGGCGCTCGTCCTCGCTCGAGCGCGTGCGCTTGACGAGGTGCGCGGCCTCGAGCCGCTTCAGGAGCGGCGTCAGCGTGCCTGAATCCAGAAACAGCTTTTCGCCGATGTCCTTCACCGGCACGTCGTCGCGCTCCCACAGCACCAGCATGACAAGATATTGCGGATAGGTCAGGCCGAGCCGGTCCAGCAGCGGCTTGTAGACGCGGTTGAAGGCGTGCGCGGCCGAATAGACCGCGAAGCAGATCTGGTTGTCGAGGCGTTGCGGATCGAGGGTCGCTGATTTGCGGGCCATGGAGAATCTCTTGAGACTGGCCCGCATTGTGGGACCGGGCGGGCCTACATTCAATTGCGAACAATTAAATGTGAGGCTTGCGGATTTCAATTGCACGCAATCTAATTGTTTGCAATACAGACCACACCCCAACCGAAGCCCCTCAGGGAGACGAAAATGTCCGTGAACGTCCTTTACAAGACCAGCGCGAAAGCCACCGGCGGCCGTGACGGCCATGCTGCGACCCTCGACGGCGCGCTCGACGTCAAGCTGACCACGCCGAAGGAGCTCGGCGGCGGCGGCGGCGCCGGCAACAATCCCGAGCAGCTGTTTGCGGCCGGCTATGCCGCCTGCTTCATCGGCGCCATGAAGTTCGTGGCCTCGCAGGGCGGCCCGAAGGTTCCCGCCGACGCCTCCGTGACCTCGACCGTCGGCATCGGCCCGCGCTCGGCCGGCGGCTTCGGCCTCGACATTGATCTCGCCGTCTCGCTGCCGGGCCTCTCCCGCGCGGACGCCGAAGCGCTGGTCGAGAAGGCGCACCAAGTGTGCCCGTACTCCAACGCGACGCGCGGCAATGTCGACGTTCGCTTGACGGTCGTCTGATCCGGACGGTGAAATGGCTGGCCCGGGATCCCTCTCGGGCCGGCCGCTTCCGCGAGATTTCCCACGCTGCGGGATTGCGCGGCGACGCATACGCCCCCACGCGACAGGCCATTGCTGGCGCGTCCGAACCTCGCTAGGCCTGTGATCAATATCGACACAGGGAAGCAAGGCATGACTGACACAGGCGCAATGAGCGGACTTCGCGTCATCGATCTCACGCGCGTGCTTGGTGGCCCCTATTGCACCCAGATCCTCGCCGACCACGGCGCCGACGTGATCAAGGTCGAGCCGCCCGCGGGCGACGAGGTGCGCGACTGGGGTCCTCCCTTCCACGACGACGACGCGGCCTATTTCATCGGCATCAACAGAAACAAGCGCTCGATCGGTCTCGACCTCGCCTCCGAAGGCGGCCGCCTCGTGCTGATGAAGATGCTGGAGACGGCCGACGTCCTGATCGAGAATTTCAAGCCGGGCACGCTGGAGAAATGGGGCATCGGCAACGATGTACTCGCCCAGAAATTTCCGCGCCTCGTGCACTGCCGGATCTGCGGCTTTGGCGCCGACGGCCCGCGCGGCGGCAATCCCGGCTATGACGCCATCATCCAGGCCATGACCGGAATGATCGCGGCGACCGGATCGCCCGAGAGCGGCCCGATGCGGATCGGCGTGCCCTTGGTCGACATCACCACAGGCCTTTACGCCGCGATCGGCATCCTGATGGCGCTGTCCGAGCGGCAACGCTCCGGCAAGGGCCAGTTCCTCGAGACGACGCTGTACGAGACCGGCCTTGCCATCATGCATCCGCACACCGCGAATTATTTCATGCATGGCAAGCCGCCTGGCCTCACCGGCAACGAGCACCCGAACCTCGTGCCGTACGCGATCTTCCCGACCAAGACCGACAACATCTTCATCGGCGTCGGCAATGACGGCACCTTCCGCAAGCTCGCCAAGGAGATCGGCAAGCCCGAGCTCGGCACCGACCCGCGCTTTGCCCGCAACAAGGACCGCATCGCCAATCGCGAGGCGCTGCGCGCCGAGCTCGCCGCGGTGTTCAGCCAGCACGAGGCCGAGCCGCTATGCAATCGCTTGCTCGCCGCGGGCCTGCCCGCAGGCCCCGTGCAGAAGATCGACCAGGCGCTGACCAATCCGCACACCGTCGCCCGCGGCGATGTCATCGAGAAGGACTGGTACAAGGGCGTGGCTTCGCCGATCCGGCTCGATCGCAGCAAGCCGAGCCTGCGCCGGCTGCCGCCGAAGTTCAGCCAGCACTCCCAGGAGGTGCTGGGCGAGTTCGGCTACTCAAGGTCGGAGATCGACGCGATGGTCGAGAGCGGCGTGGTCTGCGGTCCCGAGCGCAAGCGCTAGGCCCAACTGCCGCATCCGATGCGTGATGCCGCAGTGCGGCGCGGGCATTGGTGTGCACCGCGAACGCCGGCCGTTGCACGGCGCGTTCGCCTATTTGACGACTTCCCTTTTCCGGCGCTTGCCGCTTTCGTTTCGGCCGCTTACACAGTCATGTGAACGTCATATGGCGCTGCTAGCGCAAGCGCTTCTTTATTGACGGCTGAGGGAGGTTTCTTGATGGCTCTTCGATTTTTTGGGGCGGCTGCCGCTGTCGCAATGGCAGTCGGCATGACGGCTTCGCCGGCGCTCGCCGTGACTGAAATCCAGTGGTGGCACGCGATGACCGGCGCGAACAACGACGTCATCGTCAAGCTCGCCAACGACTTCAACGCGGCGCAGAGCGACTACAAGGTCATCCCGACCTACAAGGGCAGCTATCCCGACACCATGAACGCCGGCATCGCCGCATTCCGCGCCGGCAATGCGCCGCATATCATGCAAGTGTTCGAGGTCGGCACCGCGACCATGATGGCCGCGACCGGCGCCGTGAAGCCGGTCTACAAGCTGATGGCCGACGCCGGCGAGAAGTTCGATCCGAAGGCCTATCTGTCCGCGATCACCGGCTACTACTCGACCTCGAAGGGCGAGATGCTGTCCTTCCCGTTCAACTCGTCGTCGACAGTCATGTGGGTCAATCTCGACGAGCTGAAGAAGGTCAATGCCGAGATCCCGAAGACCTGGCCCGAAGTGTTCGAGGTCGCCAAGAAGCTGCACGACAACGGCCATCCGACCTGCGGCTTCTCCAACTCCTGGGTCACCTGGGTCAATCTCGAGCAGCTCTCCGCCTGGCACAACGTGCCGCTCGCCAGCAAGGCGAACGGCCTCGACGGCTTCGACACCAAGCTCGAGTTCAACGCACCGCTGCAGGAGAAGCATCTCGAGAAACTGGTCGAGCTGCAGAAGGACAAGACCTACGACTACGCCGGCCGCACCAACCAGGGCGAAGGCCGCTTCACCTCGGGCGAGTGCGCGATCTACCTGACCTCGTCGGCCTTCTTCGGCAACGTCAAGGCGCAGGCCAAGTTCAACTTCACCGCCGTGCCGATGCCTTACTATCCCGACGTCAAGGGCGCGCCGCAGAACTCGATCATCGGCGGTGCCTCGCTCTGGGTGATGGGCGGCAAGTCGGCCGACGAGTACAAGGGCGTCGCGAAATTCCTGACCTTCCTGTCGGACACCGATCGCCAGGTCTACATCCACAAGGCCTCGGGCTATCTGCCGATCACCAAGGCCGCCTACGAGAAGGCCAAGGCCGAGGGCTTCTACAAGGATCAGCCCTATCTCGAGACCCCGCTGCTCGAGCTGACCAACAAGGAGCCGACCGAGAATTCGCGCGGCCTGCGCCTCGGCAACATGGTCCAGCTGCGTGACGTCTGGGCGGAAGAGATCGAGCAGGCGCTCGCCGGCAAGAAGACCGCCAAGCAGGCGCTCGACGCCTCGGTCGAGCGCGGCAACACCATGCTGCGCCAGTTCGAAAAGACCGCCGTAAAATAAGGCGAAGGCGCCGGCGGGCCGCATCGATCAGCGGCCCGCCCGCGCTACCCCATCATGCAAAAGCAAGCGATTTTCCAATCAAAGCTGCTGCCTTACGCGCTGGTTGCCCCGCAACTCGCGATCGTCCTGGTTTTCTTCTACTGGCCGGCCTTGCAGGCCGTGATCCAGTCGTTCCTGCTCCAGGACGCTTTCGGCCTCTCGACGAGCTTCGTCTGGTTCGAGAATTATTTCGAGCTGTTCAGTGAGCCCGCCTATTTCGAGACTGTCGTGCGCACCTTTTTCTTCTCGTTCGCGATCGCGGCGTCCTCGCTCTCCGTGGCGTTGCTGCTTGCGGTGATGGCGGACAAGCCCTTACGCGGCGGCGCGGTGTATCGCACGCTGCTGATCTGGCCCTATGCGGTGGCGCCGCCGGTGGTCGGCGTGCTCTGGGTGTTCATGCTGCATCCCTCGCTCGGCGTGCTCTCGCGCTATCTGCGCGCCGCCGGCATTGAATGGAATCCGCTGCTCGACGGCAACCAGGCCGCGACACTCGTCATCCTCGCCGCCGCCTGGAAGCAGATCTCCTATAATTTCCTGTTCTTCCTCGCAGGGCTCGCGGCGATTCCGAAAAGCGTGCTCGAGGCCGCCGCGATCGACGGCGCGCGCCCGATGCGGCGGTTCTGGACCGTGACCTTCCCGCTGCTGTCGCCCACCATCTTCTTCCTCCTGGTCGTCAACATCGTCTACGCCTTCTTCGACACCTTCGGCATCATCGACACCATGACGCGCGGTGGCCCCGGCACCTCGACGGTCACGCTGGTCTACAAGGTCTATAATGACGGCCTGATCGGCGGAAATCTCGGCAGCTCGGCGGCGCAATCGGTGATCCTGATGATCATGGTGATCGTGCTCACCGGAATCCAGTTCCGCTTCGTCGAACGCAAGGTGACCTACTGATGGTCGAGCAAGAGGGCTTCAGGCGTTACGTCGCCCACATCATCCTCTGGATCGGGATCGCGATCGTCGCCTTTCCGGTCTACGTGGCCTTTGTCGCGTCGACCCAGGACAACGCGTTGATTGCCAACGGCCAGATGTCGCTGCTCCCGGGCGGCCATTTCTTGGAGGTCTATTACCAGACGATTTTCGTCGGCACGAGCGGCACGACCCGCGAGCCCGTCGGCAACATGATGTTCAATTCGCTGGTGATGGCGCTGGCGATCGCGATCGGCAAGATCGCGATCTCGATCATCTCGGCCTATGCGATCGTGTATTTCCGCTTTCCGTTCCGGATGCCGATCTTCTGGATCATCTTCATCACCCTGATGCTGCCGGTCGAGGTGCGCATCTATCCGACCTACAAGATCGTCGCCGATTTGCACATGCTCGACAGCTATGCGGGCCTGGCGCTGCCGCTGATCGCGTCGGCGACGGCGACGCTGCTGTTTCGCCAGTTCTTCATGACCGTGCCGGATGAATTGCTGGAGGCCTCGCGCATCGACGGCGCCGGTCCCTTGCGCTTCTTCTGGGATACGCTGCTGCCGCTGTCGCGCACCAACATGGCGGCGCTGTTCGTGATCCTCTTCATTCTCGGCTGGAATCAATATCTCTGGCCGCTGCTCATCACCACGCGCGACGACATGCAGACCATCCAGATCGGCATCCGCAAGATGATGACCACCAACGATGCGCTGACCGAATGGCCGATCGTGATGGCGACCGCCGTGCTGGCCATGCTGCCGCCGGTGTTCGTCGTCGTCGCCATGCAGAAATTGTTCGTGCGCGGCCTGGTCGAGACGGAGAAGTAAAGAGAGATGGCCAACGTCACCCTGCGCAACGTCCGCAAGACCTACAGCGGCGGCTTCGAGGCCATCAAGGGCGTCAACGTCGATGTCGGCGACGGCCAGTTCTGCGTGCTGGTCGGCCCCTCCGGCTGTGGCAAGTCCACGCTGCTCCGCATGGTCGCCGGCCTCGAGACCGTCACCGGCGGCGAGATCGACATCGGCGGCAAGGTCGTCAATGGAATCGAGCCCGCCGATCGCGACATCGCGATGGTGTTCCAGAACTACGCGCTCTATCCGCATATGAGCGTGTTCAACAACATGGCCTACGGCCTGCGCAATCGCGGCATGCCGGAAGCCGAGATCAAGACCCGCGTCGAGGAAGCCGCGCGGGTGCTCGAGCTCTCCGCCATGCTGGAGCGCAAGCCGCGCCAGCTCTCCGGCGGCCAGCGCCAGCGCGTCGCCATGGGCCGCGCCATCGTGCGCCAGCCCAAGGTGTTCCTGTTCGACGAGCCGCTGTCGAACCTGGATGCCAAGCTGCGCATCTCGATGCGGGTCGAGATCCGCAAATTGCAGCGCCGGCTCAACGTCACTTCGATCTACGTCACACACGACCAGCTCGAGGCGATGACGCTCGCCGACATTCTGGTGGTGATGAACGGCGGCCGGGTCGAGCAGGTCGGCAATCCGCTCGCGATCTACGAGAAGCCGGCGACCACCTTCGTCGCCTCCTTCATCGGCGCACCGCCGATGAACCTGATGTCGACACGCCAGGACGAGATCAAGTCGCAGCTCGGCGGCGCCGCAGGCGAAGCCGGCATCCTCGGCATCCGACCCGAGGATCTCGTCATCACCGACCAGACGCCATCAGGCGGCGTTGCGCTGTCGCTGACCGTCGACGCGATCGAGCGCGTCGGCGCCGAGACTTTCGTCTACGGCTCGCGCGCCCAGGACGAGCAGCCCGTCGCCGCCACGCCGGGCGAGCTGCCGCCGGGCGAGGTCATCGTCCGCATCCCCGGAACCGAGGCTCCTGCGATCGGCGCGAAGATCCATGTCGCCGCAGTCCGCAACAAGCTGCATCTCTTCAGTGGCGATGGACGGACGCGGATCGAGGTCTGATCGGTTCCCGGCCAAACCTGTCGAAAACAACCCCATGCACAGTAGAAGGGGGTCTGTTTTCATTGGGAGAATCGTCCAGAAATCCGGCACCGCCGCGCGGGCAGCGCAAGCAGTGAATCCACAGCCCCTGCTACGTGCTTGAACCCGCACGGGGATATGCCCATATTGCTGACCAAGGGGTGCCTTGATGGGGCCCCGAAACACCAAAGTCGCTTTCCGCGAGGACTTTGTAAACTATGTCTCGTGTTCCCACGCTTTCCAGTCCGTTCCTGCTGGGCTTCGACGAAATCGAGCGCGTGCTCGATCGCGTCGTCAAAGGCGCCGACGGCTATCCTCCCTACAATATCGAGAGGTGCGACCGATCGGACGGCCAGCCCGAGCGCTTGCGCATCACGCTGGCGGTCGCCGGCTTCACCCGCGACCAACTCGATGTAACCATTGAGGAAAACCAGCTCGTCATTCGCGGGCGGCAGCAGGACGACAAGACCCGGCAATACATCCATCGCGGCATCGCCGCGCGCCACTTCCAGCGCACCTTCGTGCTGGCGGAGGGGATGCTGGTGCTGGGTGCGGATCTGAAGAACGGGTTGTTGTCGATCGACCTGGCCCGGCCAGAACCGGAGAGGATCGTTAAGACAATCGCTATCAATGAGCACGAATAATGGAACGAGTAGCGGACTCGACCGCTTAGTTCTGTGAAGGAGTCGAGACCATGAGTGAAGGTCACGTTGCGTTCGAATACGAAGCCAGGAACGTCTCACCCGAGACGCTGGCAAACCTCGGCGAAGGCCACATCGCCTATGTGAAGCAGATCCGCTCCGAGGATGTGCCCGGCCTGTTCCCCGAAGCCCCGAAGATTGCGCCCGGCCTCAAGCTGTTCGCGCTCCACGCCGCCGACGGCACGCCGATCATGCTGACCGACAGCCGCGAAGCCGCGATCGCCAACGCCTGGAGCAATGAGCTGCAAGCGATGAGCGTGCACTAAGCGCGCGCGTCGCACGAAGAGAGTTTTGGCGGGCATGCCTTCGCGCGAAGGCATGCCCGTTTTGCTTTGACCGTCGAATTCGGATACTCTCAAATCTGGTCGATACGACCAGAAAGAAGCAGATGACTGCAAAGCGTCCCTCTTCGAAGAAGGGCTCCAAGTCCGGACGATGGAGCCTTCAGGATGCGAAGACTCACCTGAGCCAGATCCTCCGAGAAGCCCACCGCGTCGGACCGCAGCGCGTGACGCTGCACGGGAAAGATGCTGCGGTTATTGTCGCGGCAGAGGAATTCGACCGACTCCAGCGTCCCGTGAGCGGTCGCGACATCGTTACAGTCCTTGCCAAATCCCCGTTGGGTGACCTGGAATTTGAACGCCTGACGATCAAGTGAGCGTTCACTGAACGTAACGCGCGGCGCGGGAAGAGAGTTTTTGGCGGGGATGCCTTCGCAGGAAGGCGTGCCCGTTTTCATTTGAGAGGTGATGTTTTTCGCGCCGCTATCGCGAGCCAGCGGCAATTCGGCGATGTACCTGCCGCGTGCGGCAGGGCAATGGCATATCGATTGCACGAGGATTGCCTGCGGGTTTGCTCCGCCTCTCCCGCTTGCGGGAGAGGCCGACACGCCCGGGCGATGCGAAAGCATCGTCCCGCGCGTGGCGGGTGAGGGTTCTTTCCTCTTGGGGATTGTCTCATTGCGGAGACACCCTCTCCCCGACCCTCTCCCGCAAGCGGGAGAGGGGGGCCTAGTGCCGATGCCGCCACATCGTGCGACCATATGCGCTGTCCCTGTCCGCGTGCGGGGGCGGCCTCGGCCATGCGCGCACGACACCGTCATCAATCCGTGATTTGACAGTTCCTTCACATTTGTCAAATCTGACAAAATGCAGGCCAAGGCCCCTCCCCAGGATCGTATCCTCGACGCCGCCATGCGCGTGTTCCGGCGCCACGGCTTCCGCCGCTCCTCGATCGAGCAGGCGGCTGAGGAAGCCGGGCTGACGCGGCAGGCGCTCTATCATCACTTCGCCTCCAAGGAGGCGCTGTTTCACGCCGTGATCGAGCGGCTCTACGAGCAGGGGCTCGCCGCCGAAATCGCGGCAGCGAAGGCGGCGGAAGAATCGGGCCTCGCGCTTGCCGACATCCTGGTCGCGCAGATCGGCGCGCGGATGCAGTCGTTGCTCGCCTCGCTCAAGGACTCGCCCCATACCGAGGAGCTGTTTTCCGAGCACCTCGCGCAGGCGCGCGACCTCTACCAGAGCTATTCCAGCCGTTTCGCCGACGAGATCGCAACCACGATCGCGCGGGTGTGCCGCAAGCGAAAAATGACGCTCGAAAGCGGCGTCAGTGCCCGCGAGCTCGCGCGCTGCGTCGAGATGGCGATCCACGGTACCAAATCCGCCTTCCCTTCCATGCAGCCGTTCGAAGCGTTCCTGAAACAGCTCGAGACCATGCTGCGCATGCTGATCGCCGGCGCGACGGCGCCTGCCGCGAAGAAGTCCCCACGCAAAACGGGAGTTCGAAAATGACCGCCACGACCCTCAATGGAAGGCCTCTGGTGCTATCAGACGATCCGGACGCGCTCTTGATCGACGTGATCCGCGATGGCGGCCTCACCGGCACCAAGCTCGTCTGCGGCTCCGGCGTCTGCGGGGCCTGCACCGTGCTGCTCGACGGCGTGCCCGTCGTGAGCTGCCTGTTGCCGGCGCAGGCGGCCGGCGGCAAATCAGTGACGACCATCGAGGGCATAGGAGCCGCCGGATTGCATCCGGTACAGAAGGCGTTCATGGCGCACGACGCCCTGCAATGCGGCTTCTGCACACCGGGCTTTGTCGTCGAAGCCACCGCCTTCCATGACGGCTGGCGCGCGACCAAGGGCACGGCGACGCCATCGCGCGAGGAGATCGCCGCCGCGCTCGCGGGACATCTCTGCCGCTGCGGCGCCTATGAAGGCATTTTTCGCGCGGTGGCGGAGGCTTGTTCAGGCCGCTTCGACGGCAACGATCCCGTCGCACCGCGGTTGGAAGCCCGCGACAAGGTGACGGGACTGGCCCGCTATACCGTCGACATCCACCATGACGGCCAGCTCGAGGGCGTCATCCTGCGCGCGCACGTCGCGCATGCGAGGATCACCTCCCTTGACCTGGCGCCGGCACGCACTATTCCCGGTGTTGCCGCGGTCGTTCCGCTGCTCGACGATGACAAAATGGTCCGCTTCGTCGGCGCGCCGATTGCAGCCGTCGCGGCCAGGGATCGCCGCACCGCATTGCAGGCCATCGCCGCGATCAGCTTCAAGCCCGAGCCTTTCCCCGCGGTGATCGGGCTCGATGCAGCGCGACGCGACGATGCGCCAATCGTGTTCGACAAGAAGGACCGCAAGCGTGCCGGCAACGTGTCCGAGGGCGCCGGCGGCGCTCCGGTGTCGTGGAAGGGCAATGTGCGCGGACCTTCGGCGCCATTCTCGCAGAATGCCAAGCAGGCCAGGAGCTGGCTCGACGAGGCGCGGGCGCAACGCAATCCGCTGCTGGTCGAGGAAACCTTCCGCGTCTCGACGCAACAGCACGCCAGCCTCGAACCACATGCCGCCGTGGCCAGGTTCGATGGCGATGAGCTCACCGTGCACATCTCGACACAGGCCATTCACGAGAGCATGGAGAAGATCGCCAAGCGCTATGGCCTTCCGCACGACAAGGTGCGTGTGATCGCCGATCATGTCGGCGGCGGCTTCGGCTCCAAGGGCAGCCTTGGCCTCGAGACCATCGCCGCGATCGAGCTCGCGCGCGCCGCGAAGGCGCCGGTACGGGTCGCCTTCGATCGCGAAGAGGAGCTTTCCGTCGCCGGCTATCGTCCGGCCGCCGAATTGAAGCTGTCCTTGCTGCCTTCGACGGAAGGCCGCCTCAAGGCGCTGTCGCTCACCGCGCATGCCGATACCGGCGCCGCCGTGAACTCGCTGATCTCCGGCCTGGCGCGGCTGATCTATCCGGCCGAAGCGAAAGAACTCGTCGACTTCGACGTGCTGAGCAACTTGCCGCCCGGCGCGCCGTTCCGCGGCCCCGGCGGTCCGCCGATGTCGTTTGCGCTGGAGCAGGCGGTCGATGAAGCCGCGCTGCGGATGAAGATCGACCCGATCCAGCTGCGCAAGCGCTGGGACCCCGATCCCAATCGCCAGCGATTGTACGACTGGGCCGCCGGCCTCGACGTCTGGAAGAACCGCAAGCCGGCCGCCGCACAGACCGGGCGCTACCGGCGCGGCGTCGGCGTCGCCACCGGCTACTGGCTCTATCTTTGGCAGACCGGCTCCTCGGTCGAGCTCGCGGTCAAGGGCGGCCGCATCGTCGCAAGCTGCGCGGTCCAGGATATCGGCACGGGCACACGCAGCGTGATCGCGAACACTGTCGCCAAAGCGTTCGATCTCGAGCCACAGGACGTGGAGGTTCGCATCGGCCGCTCCAACCTGCCGCGAGGGCCGGGCTCCGGCGGCAGCCGCGTCACCGCCTCGGTGGTGCCACCGACCCTGCTCGCCATCGACAAGCTGAAGGCGGAAATCAAGCGCACCGCGTCCCGCACGCCCGCTCCGGGCTCGAACGCGCCGTGGCGCGAGATGATCGCGGCTTCCCCTGATATCGCCGTGTCGGCAAGACGCCAGGAGGACGGCAAGCCGCCGCCCGGCGTGCGGCCCGCGCTGCACGAGGCGGGCATCATGGGCCGGGTGTTCGGTTGGGTGCTGCGCCTGATGAACCACATGGTGGTCGGCGCCGGCGTACCGAGCTCGGTGCAGGTGATGGAAGTCGAGGTCGATACCTGGCTCGGCCATGTGCGCGTGCTCAACGCCTATACCGGCCTTTCGATCGGCAAGCTCGCCGCGCCGATGCTGGCGCGAAGCCAGGCCGCCGGCGCGGTGATCCAGGGCATCGGCTACGCACTCTATGAGGCGCGGGAGACCGATCCCAGGAGCGGCCACATCCTGAGCGGCAGCATGGAGGATTACCGCATTCCGGGGATTGCCGACATGCCGAAACTGGAGGTGCATTTCGACGAGGCCGGTTTCGAGCATGTGCCCGGTGGCAGCGTCGGCATCGGCGAAGTCGCCACCGTGCCGACCTCGCCCGCGATCGCCAACGCCATCCGCGATGCGATCGGCGTGAGACTGACCGAAATTCCGTTCCGGCCCGATCGCCTGGTGGCCGCGCTGAAGGGGAGGGATGCAGCATGAGTGTCGCCGTCATGACCGCCAAGCCGACTGCCAAGCCCACGCCTGAATTCCGCGCCGGAGGCACCGATTTCAGCGAACGCCGCCGCAGCGGCGTGTCGCAGGGATTGGTGGTCGATATCTCGGCCAGCGGCGACAAGGCGATCACCTGGGACGCCAACGGAGCAGCCCAGATCGGCGCGCTGACCACCGTCGCCACGATCGCGACGGACGCGCGCATCGCCGCTGCCTATCCCGGCATCGCGGCGAGCGCGCAAGGCCTCGCCACGCCACAGGTGCGCCAGGTCGCAACGCTTGGCGGCAATCTCGCGCAGCGATCGCGCTGCTGGTACTTCCGCCGGGCCGACATCGATTGCCTGAAGAAAGGCGGCACCACCTGCCCTGCCCGGTCTGGCAATCATCTCTATGGCGTTGCCTTCGATCTCGGCCCGTGCGTCGCGCCGCATCCCTCCACCATGGCCGCGGCCCTGCTCGCCTATGATGCGACCATCGCCACGGACCGGCGCAGCGGACTCTCGATCGCGGATCTGCTCGGCGATGGCTCGGTCGCGCACGCCGATCACATGCTCGCAGCAGGCGAGATGATCAGGAGCATTGCGTTTCCGGCTCCGCTTGGGGGTGAGCGCGCGTCCTACAAGCGCGCGATCAGCCGGACCTATGCGGAATGGCCGCTGGTGGAGCTCTGCGCCCGCGTCGTGATCGCCGACGGCAAGTTCCAGCTCGTGCGTCTCGCTGCCGGCGGCGTCGCGCCCGTGCCGCTTCGCCTCACCGCCGCGGAAGTCGCGCTTCATGGCCAGATTGCCGATGCGGCATCGATCGCAGCGGCGGCGAAAGCGGCGACCTCGGGAGCCAAGCCACTACCGATGACGGCCTACAAGCTCGATCTGCTGCAAGGGCTGATGCGCGACGTACTGGAGCGGCTTTCGGATTAGCCGGCTGGGCACGCTTGCCTCTCCCGCTTGCCTTGCGGGAGAGCATAGGCCGCCTTCGGCGGCCGTTCTTCAAGGACGCCGAGGCTTAGCCTCGGCTATTGCACGCTCGCAGAGTGTGGCGGGTGAGGGTTCTTTCCTCTTCGGGACTGTCCCGTTGCGGAGATACCCTCTCCCCAGCCCTCTCCCGCAAGCGGGAGAGGGAGCGCAGTGCCGATGCCGCCACATCGTGCGGCCGAACTCGCTTCAACTTGCACCCATCGCGCTTTAGCCGGCTGAGAGACCTGCCAGCCGTGCGCGAATATCCGGCTTCAGCACCTTGCCGACCTTGGAGCGCGGCAGATCGTCCCAGACCTCGATCTGCTTCGGTGTCTTGACGCTGCCGATGCGCTGCTTGACGAAGGCTGCCAGCGCCGTCGCATCGATGCTCTGGCCGGCGCGGGGCTGCACCACGGCGACGATGCGCTCACCCCATTTCTGGTCCGGAAGGCCGATCACGGCACAATCCTGCACCGCCTCATGCGCCCGCAGCGCGTTCTCGACCTCGATCGAATAGACATTGAACCCGCCTGTTATGATCATGTCCTTGGCGCGGTCGACGATATAGAGGTAGCCGTCGTCGTCGAGGTAGCCGATGTCGCCGGTGTGGTGCCAGCCATGCGCGGACGCCTCCGCCGTGGCGTCGGGATTTTTGTAATAGCCTTGCATCACCAGCGAACCGCGAACCACAATCTCGCCACGCGCGCCTGATGGCAGCAGATTGCCGTCACCGTCCATGATGCCGGCCTGCACCAGCGGACTGATCCGCCCGGCCGAAGCGAGCCGCTCCATCGCGATGGTGCCGTCGGCATTGTAATGCTCATCCGGTGCCATCATCGAGATCATCATCGGCGCTTCGGTCTGACCGAACAGCTGCGCCATCGGCCCGATGCGCCGGAGCGCCTCCGCAAGCCGCGTGGCCGAGATTGGCGCCGCGCCGTACCAGAAACATTGCAACGATTCGAGCTTGGCGGAGTCCAGCCTCGGATGATCGAGCAGCATGTAGATCACGGTCGGCGGCAGGAAGGCGTGCGTAACATGGTAGCGCTCGATCAAATCGAGGAATTCGGCGATGTCGGGGTGATGCATGATCACGATGCGGCCACCGAGCGCCATGATTGGAAAGCACAGCACGCCGGCCGCGTGGGTCAGCGGGGCGAGCGCGAGATAGACCGGACGGCCCTTGAACGGATAACCCATCAGCGTCAGCGCCGTCATGGTCTCGATGTTGCGGCCCGACAGCATGACGCCCTTCGGCTTGCCGGTGGTGCCGCCGGTGCCGGGAATCATCGCGAGATCGTCGACCGTCGCGCGCTGGTAGGGATCGTTGGGGAAGCCGGCGAGCCAGCTGTCGAACGAGGGCGCGAAGGGCAATTCGGCATCGAGACAGACGAGCTTGCGCAGCTTCGGCAGCTCTGCACGCACTGCCGCCACCATCGGCGCAAAGCTTGAATGAAACAGCAGCAGGCTGCAGTCGAATTGGTCGAGGATAACACGGTTTTCGGCCGCCTCGTTGCGCGGATTGATCGGACACCAGACCGCGCCGGCGCGGGAAATGCCAAACACGCAGGCAAACGCGACCGGATCGTTGCCGGAGAGGATCGCAACCTTCTCGCCGGGCGCGATGCCCGACCGGTCGAGCCCGCGCGCGACGCGATAGCTGAGCTGCTGCACCTCGCGATAGCTGAGATCTCGCCCGTCCATGGTCAGGCACGGCACATCGGCGCCGAGTGAGGCGCCTTTGTCGAGATAGTCGATGAAGCGCATGGTCGCCCCCGAAGTGGCAGCGGGTGACGCGGCAAGCCGCGCCACCCGCGATTGAGCTAATCGTGCACCGTCAGAACAGGCTTGCTGACCAGACCAAAACTGCGCAATTGCCCGAGCAGCTCGTGATGGCCGAAGGCCTGGCAGCCGGAGGCGAAGCCCACGCGCTTGGGCGGCTGTTGCAGCAGGTGCGCCGCGGCGTAGGCCTGCAGCATGCCGGTCTGCTTGTAGTTGCTGTTGCCATTGATGACGCAGTGCGCGCGCCCCAGCGGGCCGGAGGCATGCACCGAATCCAGCGACTTGTTGACGCGCGGGTTCTCGCGCGGCGGCATTTTGTTCATCACGCCGGCGGCGGTCTGCGCCAACGCGGCGTAGCGGTCGTCGGGGTTCATGTCCTTGGTCGCCTCCAGCGCGGCGGCGACGATCTGCGGCACGCCCAGCATCAGTGCGCGGTTGAACACGCCGCCCAGCACCTTCACATTGGCCACGCGCGGATCGCGCTTGAACCACACGGGGTGCGAGGTGCCGCCCCAGGGCAGCGCCAGCGCCAACTCATGCTGGCCGGGGATGGCGAGGTTGGTGAGGCCGGCGTCGGGCTGGTGCTCGACATATTTGTTCTGCTCCAGGTAGTAGGCCTTGGCCATCGCGGCATTGACCAGGATGGTCTGGGTCGAGGCGATGGTCGGGCTGCCGCCCCAGAACACGGCGATATCAAGGGTGTCGAGGCCGGGCGTCTCCAGGCACAGCTGGGCTGCGATCTCGCCGGTGGTGTACATCTGTGCAATGCCAGGCGCGAGCAGCAGGCCGGCATTGGCGAACTTGGTGCCCCACTCCTGCTCGAGCATGATCAGCCAGTCCTGCTCACCCGTGGTGTCGGTGTAGTGGCATCGGGAAGCCCAACACGCCTGCACCACCTCGTTGCCGAACCTGGCGAAGGGACCCACGGTGTTGAGCACCACGGAGGCGCCGTTGAACAACTCCGTCAGTGCGCTCACGGTGTGCGGCACTTCGACCACCTCATAGTCGGCGGTCTCGATGCCGGCCACGTTCGCCTTCATCGCGGCGTTGAGCTTCTCGGCGCTGCGCCCCGCAGCGACGAAGGGGATGTTGTATTCGCGTAAGTATTCGCAGACCAGCCGGCCGGTGTAGCCGGACGCGCCATAGACGATGACGGGCTTCTTCGCGCTCATAGCCTTCCTCCGAAATGCTTGATGTCAGGTTCTTTGTTACATGCCCATGCCGCCATCGACCGGCAGTCCGATGCCGGTGATGAAACGGGCCTCGTTCGAGCACAGGAACACCGCGGCATTGGCGATGTCGCCGACTTCCGCGAGCTTGCCGAGGGGCGTCTGCTCCACCACCGAGCCGACCGCGGCGTTGACGTCGGGCGCGAGGCCGATCTTCACGATGTCGCTGGCCAGCTGCATGCCCATGTCGGTGGGGATCAAGCCGGGATAGATGCAGTTGACGCGCACGCCGAAACCGAGCTTGCCGGCTTCCATCGCGCCAACCCGTGTCATGCGATCGACCGCGGACTTCGTGCCGGAATAGACCGCGATGCTCGGGAAGGCGATCGTCGCCGCGACGGAGGCGATGTTGACGACCGCGCCGCCCTTGCCGGCCGGTCCGCCCGGCCGCATCGCGCGGAAGGCGTGCTTCATGCCGAGCACGGTGCCGACGATGTTGACGTCACACATCCGCCGCGCGTCCTCGGCCCTGACCTCCGAGATCAGGGACGTGATCTCGATGCCGGCATTGTTGATGAGAATGTCGTAGCCGCCGAGGGTGGCGATCGTCGCAGCAGTCGCTTTCTCCCACTGCGCATCGTCGCTGACATCGAGATGCACGAAGCCGGTCTTCACGCCGAGCCTGGCGATCTGGCCGGCGCTGTCCTTGCCGACGTCATCGAGGATGTCGCCGATCATGACCGCCGCACCGGATCGCGCCAGTGCCTCTGCAATAGCGGCTCCTATCCCGCGCGCTCCGCCGGTGACCAGGGCTTTGCGGCCATCAAGGCTCTTCTCACTCATCGCACGTCCTCCCTTTGCTTGGACTGATCTTTGGACTGATCTTTGGACTGATCTGCTGGACTGATCTGTTCGCTGCTGATCGGTGCGTGCTGCTATCGGCAGCACGGTGCCGGCGCGGTGCGCAACGGCATGCGAGTCCGTTCCGGCGGCGCGGCGCCGGTGGATGCGTTTCCTCCATGTGCTGGCGTCTTGACGACTGTCCAAATTCTTGGCGCGCACCCTCCTCCCGGAACTTGACACTTGTCAAGGTAAAAATTTGACAGTTGTCAAAGAGGATGGTCTGTAGGGATGACGGATCGTGGTGAGGAAGAGACCGGAGACAGCGCGACAATGGCGCGGCAAGCGACAGGAGCGGCGAAGCGTGAGGCCGTAGCGGAGGTCGTGCGGGACGACAAGTTCAACGCGCGGCGGATCGAGCTGGCGGAGGCCGCACTCGAAACCCTGGGCGAGCTCGGCTTCGCCCGCACCAGCCTGCGCGAGATCGCGCAGAACTCGGCCTTCACGCACGGCGTGTTCCACTATTATTTCAGCGACAAGCTCGACCTGATCTGCTGCTGCGTGCGCCACTACAAGGCGAAGTGCGTGACGCGCTATGACGAGGTCGTCGCGACGGCGACAAGCCGCGATGAATTGACGGAGGGGTTCCTCGCCAAGCTCGCAGCAACGCTGCAGAACGAAGCCCGGATGCACCGGCTCTGGTACGATTTGCGCTCGCAGGCGATGTTCGAGGCGGCGTTTCGCAAGGACGTGCTCGAGATCGACAAGAGTCTGGAGGCGATGATCTGGCGAATCGCCTCGCGCTATGCCGAGCTCGGCAACAAGCGGCCGGCATCGTCACCAGCCGCGCTCTATGCGCTGTTCGACGGTCTGTTCCAGGGTGCGCTGCTCAAGCACCTCGCGGGTGACAAGGCGGCGATTGCCGAGCTGCTCGACGAAGTCCGGCGCCTGCTGCCGACGGTGTGCTGAGGCGTTTGCGCCTCGTGGCGAGAGAGCAGACACACTCTCTCAGTCGGCAATGGTGAAAGATTACGCCGCGCTCGCCGGCGGCAGGGCCAGCACCGAATAGATCGCCTGGGCGTCGCGCGAGGCGCGGAGCTTCTTGGCGATGTCCTGGTCGCGGAGCAGGCGGGCAATGCGGGCGAGCGCCTTGAGGTGATCGGCGCCGGCGCCTTCGGGCGCGAGCAGCAGGAAGACGAGATCGACCGGCTGGCCGTCCATCGCCTCGAAATCGATCGGGCGATCGAGCCGGGCGAACAGGCCAAAGATCTTCTCGAGCTTGGGCAGCTTGCCGTGCGGAATGGCGACGCCATAGCCCACCGCGGTGGTGCCGAGCTTCTCGCGCTGGAGCAGCACCTCGAACACCGAGCGCTCGTTTTGTCCGGTCAGCTCGGCTGCCTTGGCCGCGAGCTCCTGGAGCGCCTGCTTCTTGCTGTTGACCTTCAATGCCGGGAGAATCGCCTCGGGTGCGACCAGATCGGTAATCGGCATGGAAGTGTTCCGAGGTGAATTAAACCGTCAGGTTCCGAATTGGCCGTCTCGCTAGAAGCGAGCCCGACCGGCGTCAAGAAGGTCAAGCAGAAGGGGGACTTAGCCCCAGTCTTGATGTGGGGCGCTTCTACTCCAACGCAATCCCGGTGCCAACTGCTGCGTGCGGCTTTGTCCCGGTCATTGTTAAGACCTGTGGTTGATACGGGGGGTGCCCTTTCGGGAGCGGATTCTTGTTTTGACGCGTTTTCTTACCGCGAACCGGCTTCCACTTCGCTCGAAAACGCTTTAGCCGCCGGATTTGGCACCCGGCGGGTCGATCCAGCCGACATTGCCGTCGGCCCGGCGGTAGATGATGTTCACCCGGCCCGAGGAGCCATGCTGGAATACCAGGCAGGGCGCCCCGCTGAGGTCGAGTTCCATGACGGCTTCGCTGACCGACATCTGCTTCAGCGAGGTCGTGGCCTCGGCGATGATCACCGGGCTGTAGCCGGTGACTTCCTCATCATCGTCCCCCTCGCCGGGGGCCTCGAGCACATAGGCGGTGGCGTCGAGCGCGGCCAGCGCCGCGGAGGCGACATGGGCCTTGCGGGCTGAACGGTCCTTGAGCCGGCTCTTGTAGCGCTTGAGGCGCTTCTCGATCATGATCAGGGCCTGGTCGGCACTGGCATAGGCGTCCGGCGCGTTCGAATCCGCTTCCAGCGTAATTCCCGAATCGAGATGCAGCGCGCAGTCGGTGCGGAAGCCGAAGCCATCCTTGCTGAGCGTGATGTGGCCGGAATAATTGCCGTCGAAATATTTACGCAGGACCTCTTCAGTCCGGTCAGTGACGCGGCCGCGAAGGGCCTCACCGACACTAACGCTCTTGCCCGAAATCCGAAGAGTCATGTGATGCCTCGCTTGGTTCAATTGGCTAAGGTGCGATGACGCGTCATCGCATCTTAGGTCATTTCCCTGCGCATGATCTTGTCGGAAAACCGCCGGACACCTTTCCGGATCATGCGCCTGCTTGGATCGGTCGCGAATGGGGGAAGAGAGTAGCGCGATTTCGCGCCAGCGCAATCAGGCCGGTTCGGTGTTGCGGGAGCGATCGGACATTGCGGTGGAAAGGACGTTACCAAGAGCGCTCTGCTTGTCGCGGCGGCGTTGCACCGAGGACGGAATGCGCATGGCTTCGCGGTACTTCGCGACCGTGCGGCGGGCAATATCAATGCCCGAGGCGCGCAAGCGTTCCACGATGGTATCATCCGACAGGATCGCCGTCGGCGCTTCCGAATCGATCAGCTGCTTGATGTGGTGACGCACCGCTTCGGCCGAATGCGCCTCACCGCCGTCGGCCGAGGCGATCGAGGCCGTGAAGAAATATTTCAACTCGAATGTGCCGCGATTTGTCGCCATGTATTTGTTGGCGGTGACGCGCGACACCGTGGATTCGTGCATCTGGATGGCGTCGGCAACGGCCTTCAGATTCAGCGGCCGCAGATGCGCGACACCATGGGTGAAGAAGCCGTCCTGCTGGCGCACGATCTCGGTGGCGACTTTCAGGATGGTGCGGGCGCGCTGGTCGAGCGCGCGCACCAGCCAGGTCGCATTCTGCAGCGCATCCGTGAAATACGACTTGTCGCCGTCCTTGCCGATCTTCTTCGACAGCTCGGAGTAATAGGTCTGGTTGACCAGCACGCGCGGCAGAGTGTCGCTGTTGAGCTCGACATGCCAGCCGCCATCAGGACCCGGCCGGACATAGACATCAGGCACCATGGTCTGGAGCCGCGCCGAGCCGAACTTCATGCCGGGCTTGGGATTGAGCCGCCTGATCTCGCCGATCATGTCGGCGATGTCCTCGTCGTCGACGCCGCAGAGCTTGCGTAAGGATGCGATGTCGCGCTTGGCGAGGAGATCGAGATGCTCGACGAGGGCCTGCATCGCCGGATCGTAGCGGTCGAGCTCGCGGAGCTGGATCGCGAGGCACTCGCTCAAGGACCGCGCACAGACGCCGGGCGGATCGAATTTTTGCAGCACGGCAAGAACGTCCTCGACGTCCTCTTGCGTTGCGCCGAGCCGCTCGGCCGCACCGCCAAGATCGGGCGGCAGATAACCGGCTTCGTCGACGAGGTCGATCAGGTATTGGCCGATCATGCGCTGCGCCGCGCCGGTGAAGGCGACCGAGAGCTGCTCGGCGAGATGGTCCGACAGCGTTGTCTCGGCCGCGACAAAAGCTTCGAGATTGTAGTCTTCGTCACCCGAGGCGCCGCCGCCCCATTCGGTGTAGGTGGTCGGCGCGGCGTCCTGGGCGTTGCGCGCGGCCGCCTCGGCCGGCTCCTCGGAGAAGACGTTGTCCAGGCCCGTGTCGAGGGTCTGCTCGATCTCGGCGCGGGAGCCGAGATCCTTGCTCATCCATTCTTCCTGGCCCGGCTCGAAGGCCTCGCCGCTGCCGCCAAAGCCATCGTCGGCGCCAAGACCCTCACCAGGACCGTCCCCGTGGCTGCCCGAATCGTCGTCACCATGGCTGTCGCTGAACTGGGCGGTCTCGGCCGGTGCTTCGCCGCCGCCCTCGTCATTGGCCCGTTCCAGCAGAGGGTTACGCTCGAGTTCCTCCTCCACGAAGGTGGTGAGATCGAGATTGGACAATTGCAGCAGCTTGATCGCCTGCATCAGCTGCGGCGTCATGACCAGCGATTGCGATTGCCGGAACTCTAATCTCTGCGTAAGCGCCATGAAGCAAGAACCGTTCCCAAAAAATTGGTCCGATTTTTGCTTATCCTAGTCCGAGCCCGATGTACACGTCTTGACGAAACGCAAAAACGGGCTAGAGGCGGAATTCCTCGCCAAGGTAAAGGCGGCGGACATCGGGATCCGCGACGATCTCGTCCGGGCTCCCCTCTGTCAAGATCTCACCGGCATAGACGATATAGGCGCGATCGGTCAGGCCGAGCGTCTCGCGCACATTGTGGTCGGTGATCAGGACGCCGATGCCGCGATTGGTGAGGTGGCGGACGAGGTCCTGAATGTCGCCGACCGCAATCGGATCGATGCCCGCGAAGGGCTCGTCGAGCAGCATGTAGTTGGGACGCGTTGCCAGCGCGCGCGCGATCTCGACGCGGCGGCGCTCACCGCCCGACAGCGCGATCGAAGGCGATTTCCGCAGGCGCGTGATGTTGAATTCGTCGAGCAGCGAGTCGAGCTGCTGCTCGCGCTTCTTGCGCGAAGGCTCGACCACTTCGAGCACGGCGCGGATGTTCTGCTCGACGGTGAGGCCGCGGAAGATCGAGGCTTCCTGCGGCAGATAGCCGATGCCGAGCCGCGCGCGCTGATACATCGGCAGCTGGGTGACATCGTGGCCGTCGAGCTCGATCGCGCCGCGATCGGCCTTGATCAGGCCTGTTATCATGTAGAACACGGTGGTCTTGCCGGCGCCGTTCGGACCGAGCAAACCGACCGCTTCGCCGCGGCGCACATAGATGCTGACGCCGCGCACGACCTGGCGGCTGCCGAAACTCTTTTCCACGCTATGCACAGCCAGGAAGCCCGGCCGCCGCAACAGCTGCGGCGCGCCTGCGCCATTCGCCCTGGAACTGGATCTGGCCTGGGGAGGCGGCGGCGCCGCCGGTCGTGGCCGCGGCGGAGCCTCGACCCCATAGGGATCCGCGGCCTGCATCGGCTGGTCACGGGCGATCGGCGGCGCATCCCTGACAGGGCTCGGTATGAGCCCGCCGACACTGTCACCGAGCGCGGTGATGTCCTGACGGGCAAATCCTGGCCGGCCGCGCTTGGCGGGGCGCCGTCGGAACATGCTGAAAAGATCGACCATCCCCGCCTTCTAGCCTTTCACGACAATCTTGCACGACGATCGTGCGTGATCTCGCGATCTGCTGCGCCGGCCCCAGCGATTCGCCAGCGCAGCATGAGTGAAGGGATGTCTCATGCCCAGTGAAACACGCCCGAAAAGCGGCGAACCCCGCTTCGAAAGCCCTGCGCGCTAGATACAATCTTGTCGGGCCGGCTTCAACCTGGCGACCCCGAATTATTATATAACCTATTGATTTACTTTGGCTTACTCGGAATGAGCGACGGTATCGCCGGGCCGGAGCCAGGCGTTGCGGGCGTCCCGCATTTGCCATTGCCGCCGCCCTGGGACTGGATGAACAGGCCCTGCACCTTGCCGCTGTCGGATTCCACCCGGGAGACGCCGGTGGTCATGTCGACCATCAGACGGTCGCCGCGCAGCACGTTCTGGCACTGGGTCAGCACCACCTGCCCCGCAGACCCGCCCAGCATGGTGATGAGGTTGGTCTTGGTGTCGAACACGGCGGTCTCGCCTGTCACCACCTGATCCTTCTGGGTGACGACGACATTGCCGCGCGCTTCCAGCCGCTTGATCGAGGAGGCGCCACCCGGCCCCGGTGTCGACGCCTGCATCGGCGGCGCCGCCTTCGCGCCCTTGGCAGGCGCTGCCTGCGGGGCGGGCTGCTTGTCACTGTTCGATTCGTAGAACACCACCAGCGTCTTCGAGGTCATGGTGGTGTCGCCCTGCACGACCTTCACATTGCTCTTCGCGTCGCCGGAGAAGGTTGCCTCCTTCTTCTTGTCGCGCATCTCGAGCGAGGCGGCCTCGATCTGGATCGGCTGATCGCGGTTCTGCGAAAAGCCCTGCATCGCGTTCGGCACGCCTTGCATCGTGCTCTGCGCGACCGCTGCGCCAGTCGCGATGATCAGCGCAGCCGCTGCGATGATGGCGCGGCGCTTGACGTCATTGCGCGGGAAAACATGAGCCATGAAAATCACTTTGAATTCGAATTCGCAGACTTGTTCTTCTTCGCCGGCGGCGGCGCGGGCTGCGCAACCGGCGCGGGAGCTGCATCATCCGTGCTGATCTTGTCCAGATGCATCACCACATTGCCTTCGAAACGGATGACATCGCCGCCCTCGGTGATGCGCAGTTTGTCGGCGGTCAGCGTGCCGTTGGTCAATTTGACGTCGACATGTTCGTCCGAGGAGACCGTGCCCTTGTTCATGTCGACGAAGGCCGAATTCAGCCGCGCCTCGTAGCCGGTCGAGGTGCGCACGAAGACGTCCTTGTGCAAATCGAGCTGCTGCTGCTTGTTGTCGAAGCGGCCGGTGCGGGCATCGAGGAACACGGTCGACTGGTCCTCCATCAACACTTTCGCGCGCAGGTCGTTGAGGTCGACATGATCGGGGTCGGTGATGTCCTGCGTCGCCGTCTTGGCCCACAGCTCGTAGGGCCGCTGGTCCGGCGTGAAGCCTGAGAGGTGCGGCGATTCCATCGTGATCTTGGTGCCCGTGACCACGAGGTTTCCAGAATCGAGCTTGATGGGGATCTGGAAGGGATTGAGCAAGGTCGAGACCAGGACAATTGCAGCCAGGGACGCAGCCACCGTCACCGGGACTGCGATGCGCAGAATCCGCACCAGACGGCTGTGGCGCGCCGCACTGGCAAACTTCGCCGCAAGCGCAGCGTCGTAGGTGGGAAACTGGGCCGAATTCACCGCTGCTCCGGGTGTCGCTCGCCTTGTCCGGTTCAAGGCCGCGCCATTGTACCCGCGACCGCTGGAATATGCAGCCCGCGACAAACCGGTACGAAAGTGTCCGAAACGAGGCGGCAGCCCTGGTCCGCTTGCTGTCATTCCGGGGCGATGCGAAGCATCGAACCCGGAATGACGTCGAAACGATCTCAGGAATGCGCAAAAATGTCCTCTTCCTCCCAGCCCTGGAGGTCGAGCAAAGCGCGGGTCGGCAGGAAGTCGAAACAGGCTTTTGCCAGCGCCGTGCGGCCCTCCCGGACCAACATGGCGTCCAGCCGCTCGCGTAAGGCATGCAGATGCAGCACGTCGGAGGCGGCATAGGCCAGCTGCGGCTCGCTCAGGCTGTCGGAACCCCAATCGCTCGACTGCTGCTGCTTGGAGAGGTCGACATTGAGCACCTCGCGGACGAGGTCCTTGAGGCCGTGGCGGTCGGTATAGGTGCGGGTCAGGCGGGAGGCGATCTTGGTGCAGTAGATCGGCCCGGTCATCACACCGAAGGTCTGGTACAGCACCGCGACGTCGAACCGGGCGAAATGAAAGATCTTGGTGATGGCGGGATTGGCCAGCAGCGCCTTCAAATTCGGCGCATCGGTGTGGCCCTTGGGGATCTGCACCACGTCGGCGCTGCCGTCGCCCGGCGAGAGCTGGACCACGCAGAGCCTGTCGCGGTGCGGGTTGAGCCCCATGGTCTCGGTGTCGATCGCCACCGCGCCGGTGTAGCGGGAGAGGTCAGGCAGGTCACCGCGATGCAGGCGTACGGTCATGGCGTTTCAAACCCTCAAATCGAATCGGTCGCTCGGCAGCATAGGCTAATCGGATGGTCCGCGATTTAGCCATTAGGGACAGGCGGCGCAAGCCGCGGCTGGCTCAGATCGCCGCCAGCATGATGCAGACCATCGCCGCCACGGTGGTGCGGCTGGCGCCGTCGCGGAAGGCGTAGATGATGGGGTCATCAGGCATCTCGCGGCGATGCGCGATCATCAGGGCCCGCCCGAACCAGTAGAGCAGCAGCGGCGCGAGCAGCCACAGCATCCAGGGCCGGCTGTAGAGCGGTGTCACCGCCGAGGACGAGACGTAGAGCGCAAACACCGTCACCGCATTCATCGCGCTCGCCGCCGCCATCGCGGCGATGATGTGGAGGTCGCTGATGCGGTAGTCGCGGTTGGACGGATCGGCGAGGCCCTCGCCCTGGCGCATGCTGAGCTCGCTGAAACGCTTGATCAGCGCCAGCGAGGTGAACACGAACAGCGAAAACACCATCAGCCATTCCGACAGCACCACGCCGGCGGCGACCGCGCCGGCGACGATGCGCAGGCAATAGAGGCCGGCAAGCGTGACGACGTCGACCAGCATCTTGCGCTTGAGCACCAGCGAATAGGCGATGGTGGTGACGAGATAGGCGACGAGCACGCTGAGGAAGGTCCAGGAAATGCAGAGGCTGGCACCGAAGGCGAACAGCCACAGCGCGGGGATCGCCGGCAGCGCCGACGAGATCGGCAAGTCCCCCGCGGCCAGCGCGCGGTGGCGCTTGGTCGGATGCTGGCGATCGGCGGCGAGGTCGAGCAGATCGTTCATCAGATAGGCGCCCGAGGCGCAGGCCGAGAACGCCAGGAACGCCAGCAGCGTGGTGCCGAGCGTTGCGACATTGACCTGATGCGCGGTGAGAACGGGCACGAACACCAGCGTGTTCTTGGCGTATTGATAGAGCCGCAGCGCCTTCGCCCAGGTGCGAAGACTGGCGCGATCACGATTGACATGGTCGATGCGTTCGATCGCGGCGGGATCGAACGGCAGATTGCCGCCGGCCGCAAGGTCGGCTGGGGTCACGACGCCGTCGAAGCCGAGATGCGCCGAGATGCCGGCCGCCTGGTCGGCAAAGCGCTCCGCGACCAGATAGATCTTCGCGCCCCGCGCCCGCGCCGCCAGTGCCCGGTTCAGCACCTCGGCATCATAGGGCAGGTGGGCGTAGTCGATCCTGGCGCGCGCCAGAACCTCCGTGAGGACAGCCATGCCCGGACGTCCGCCCGCGCCGAAACGGGCCAGCATGCGGGCGGGGGCTGAGAACAGCGCCTCCATCAGCAATTCCGAACGCAGCAGGGCGCCTTCGAGATCGATGACGAGAGTACGGGCCGGCGCCGGCCTCGCCTGCGGCGCGGCCTCACTCGGATCGTACTGCGAGGCGGGTTGCTCCATCCGAAAACGCTCTGACTTGCCGCGACACGGCCGGCCCCAAGGGCTGGCGGGAAGCGGGAAAAGGACGGCCGCGAGCCTAGGCGGCATTGGCTAAGGGCGGCTTAACCCTTCCGGCAAAGGGGACCCCGAGGCCAGCTGTTGCAGGGATCCCACAATCCGGCGCGGGCTGGATATACCAGCCGAAGCCCAGGTCCGAGCCGGTGGTAATCGGCGGCGCCCACCCTATCTGAGCCCGGTTTCTCACACGCATCAGGTGCCATGACAGACCAGACGCTCGCCGCGCCGATCGACGATCAGCAGGAACGCCAGCGCGGCTTTACGCGCTACCAATCGCTTCTCGTGGCGCTGCTCGCCTTCGCGCAGTTCACGATCATTCTCGACTTCATCATCATGTCGCCGCTCGGCGCCATCATGATGCCCTCGCTCAACATCACGGCCGGGCAATTCGGCGTCGCGGTGTCGGCCTACGCGTTCAGCGCCGGCCTTTCAGGCATTTTGGCCGCCGGCTTTGCCGATCGCTTCGACCGCAAGCGGCTGCTGCTGTTCTTCTACACCGGGTTCACGCTCGGAACCCTACTGTGCGCGCTGGCGCAGAATTATCATGTGCTGCTGCTCGGCCGCATCGTCACCGGCCTGTTCGGCGGCGTGATCGGCTCGATCGTGCTCGCCATCGTCACCGATTTGTTCGCACTGCATTTGCGCGGCCGCGTGATGGGGTTCGTGCAGACGGCGTTCGCCGCGAGCCAGGTGCTCGGCGTTCCCGCCGGCCTGTTCCTGGCCAATCACTGGAGCTGGCATGTCTGCTTCTTTGCGATCGTCGGCCTGTCGATCCTGTCGATCGCCGTCATCGCCTTTGCCATGGAGCCGGTCGATGCGCATCTGAAGCTGAAGCAGGACCGGAACCCGTTCCACCATCTGGTCGCGACGGTCAGTGAGCCGCGCTACACGCTGGCCTTCGCGGTCACGACCTTGCTGGCGACGGGCGGCTACATGCTGATGCCGTATTCCAGCGCCTTCACCGTGAACAATATCGGCATCGACATCGTGCATCTGCCGACGATCTATCTGGTTTCCGGCCTGTTCAGCATCGTCACCGGACCGCTGGTCGGCCGCGCGGCCGACAGCTTCGGCAAATATCCGACCTTCGTGTTCGGCTGCGCGATGACCATCGCTATGGTGCTGATCTACACCCATCTCGGCCACGTCTCGCTGGTAACCGCGATCGCCGTCAACGTGCTGCTGTTCGTCGGCATCTTCTCGCGCATGATCCCGTCGCAGGCGCTGATCTCGGCGATCCCCGATCAAAGCCAGCGCGGCGCGTTCAGCGCAATCAGCGCCTCGCTGCAGCAGCTTTCCGGCGGCCTCGGCTCGGTGCTCGCGGCCGCGATCATCTCGCAGCAAGCCGACGGCTCGCTGCTGCATTTCGAGCGGATCGGCTACGTCGTCGTCATGACGACTGTTATCACGCTGGTGGCGATGTATTTCGTGCAGAAGGGGGTGGCGGAGAAGGCAGGGAAGCGGGTGGTGTGAGGGCGCCTGGCAGCGGTGGAGACGCTACGAGCGGCGCCTCCACCTCTTGAGGCCTCTCTTATTGCAGGGCTGAGAAGCTTGTCGGGCTCATGAAAGAGTTCGTGATATTCGCGAGAATTGGCCCGTCGACCTCCGAGGCAGCGGCGACCTCCTGCCATTCGCGGTCCGCTACGAAGGCACCCCAGAGACGCTCCCGCTCCGCGAGCGAGTCCCAGACCAGGATGTAGACCAGCTCAAGGTGTGACGGTCCGACCGTGGTCCGCCAAAAGCCAAGCTGGCGAATGCCGAGCCGCTCCCAAATCTTCAGTGTGCGCGTTTCAAAACGCGTCAGCAGCGCCGGCATCCGGCCCGGCAGGGCGTGGTAGGTGCGCAATTCGTAGATCATCTCTCATCCTCGCCTGGTTTAAGCCTATCTGCGTTACGCCCGTTGCGACTGGCATATTTGCCAAACTTGTCGTATTTCCTGCCAATGCTCACACCGGCCCCGGCACGCCCTCGGCATATTGTCTTTCTGATCTTTGAGCGCTTCCAAGTGCTCGATCTCGCCGGCCCGATGCAGGTGTTCCTTTCGGCGAGCGAACATGCGCGAGACGCCGCAACAGGGCTGCCAATCGATTACCGCGTCTCCGTCGTGTCGTCCGGTCCCACCAGGGTACAGGGCTCCTTGTCACTGGCGATCAATGCCGAGCCTTTGCCGTCCGCGTTGATGCCCGGAACGACGGTTATGGTGGTTGGAGGAAAGGGCGTTGAAGCGGCGTCGCAGGATCTTGTTCTGATCGACTGGTTGCGGAGCCACGCAGACGAGGCGGAGCGGATCTGCTCCGTTTGCAACGGTGCAATCGTGCTCGCCCGGGCCGGGTTGCTTGCGGGCAAGCGAGCGACAACGCATTGGGTCGATTGTGACAAGCTCCAACGGAACTTCCGCGATGTCACGGTCGACCGCGATGCCATCTATGTGCGCGACGGCAAAATCTGGAGTTCCGCAGGCGTCAGCGCCGGCATTGACCTCGCCCTCGCGCTCGTCGCCGATGACCACGGCGAAGCAGCGGCCGCAGTCACGGCCAAGTGGATGGTGCTTTACGTCAAGCGACCAGGCAGCCAGTCGCAATTCAGCGAATTCATCGAAACCATCGACCATGAGAAGGCGGGCGCTTTTGCGGAGCTTCGCCAGTGGATCCTGCGCAATATCCGCCGCGACCTCAGCGTTCCCAGGCTTGCGGCTCAGGCGGGCATGAGCGAGCGAACATTCGCGCGCAAATATCGTAGGTTGATCGGTGTGCCGCCCGCCGAGACGGTCAAACGGCTTCGTGCCGATACGGCGCGTCACCATCTTCGGACCTCGACTTTGCCGCTCAAGACGGTTGCGGACAGGTGCGGCTTCGGGTCGGTCGAGCAGATGAATCGGGTCCATCTGAAATTCTACGGTCTGACCTCGCGTACATTACGTGACATCGGATAGCCGATCCTTAAAGCGCGATGAGATTGGGTTGAATCGTCATCGCGCTCTAGAACGGCCATGCGCGTAGATCGCTGGCGCTCGCATTTCAGGTCCGGTGGCAGCCGGGGCTATCTGACGTCAGCGTTCCGTCCGGCCGCATCAGGGCCGTGTCCGGATTGCACAGGAGCGAAGGTTGCATGACCTTGTCCATGATCTGACGCCCGGCTTGCTGAAAAATTTCCTTTAGCATTCCTCCGGACACGACGGTCAGATCGGCGTCGGTCAGCTCCTGACAGGATGGTTGGGTCATTTTCCTTCTCCCTCGACTTCACTGGGGCTTGCCGTGCCACTGCACACCGCCGTCCGAAGAAACCGACCAAACACCGTTCACACCGCCAAGGCTGCCCGGCCACGTAACAGCCATACCGCCGTTGCTTTTCGTTCCCCAGGCGATAGATCCGGTATGTCCTGACGTGCCGAAACTACCGGATCCTCCCGCAACGTCGTCGAGCCGGTCGAGGGACAGTTCATCGATGTTCGACATTGCGCACATGGTCTTCTCTCCATCCGAAGGTCATCCCGCCCATCGGGTTGATGCCGCACCTTGCCTCAGAGCCGGTCGTTCCGACCGTGAGTAGGATCACGCAGCACATGGAGCAGGAGCTTGTTGCTGGAGCAGGCGGACTTCTGATCACCGCCAGCATGTTGAACGCGCGTCCGGCACGTTGGCTCAACAGCCGTTTGGCCCAACTTCGCGAGTGGGGGCCTCATGACGGTTTTCGTTCCGGCAGAATCGTCGGTCTGAAAGGATCACGACAAGGGTTTTGATAATTATTGAAGCATACGGGATCCTATGGCCTCACGCCGCGGCGCGTAGGGAAGCGGATGATGTGAGGGCGCCTGGCAGCGGTGGAGACGCTACGAGCGGCGCTTCCAGGTCAGGGGATCGCGGCTCGTGTGGAACACCGCGATGATATAGATGGTATCTTGCGTTTCACGATACACCACAATGTAGGGGAAACGTCGAAGCAAAGCGCGGCGAGCGTTCTTGGAGGCCAGCGGAAATTGCTTGGGATTCTCCCCGACTTTAATCAGCGCTGCACGCAAGGCGTCCCGAAATTGCGGCACCACGTGCGGAGCGTGAGTGTCGTACCAGCGGACAGCTTCGAGGAGGTCGGCTCGTGCCGCCCGCGTAAAAAGGACCTTGGCCACTTATCGTGACCGGCGATCGAGCTCGGCCTCAATATCTTCCCACGGAATCGCTTCGCGGCGGTCCGCATCAAAAGTCGCCAGCCGACGGTCAAGTTCGGCCTCCTGCGCGGGGGTCAACCGCACATCGGTCGCAGAGAGGCTGTCCCAGAGCTCGCCGATGAGGTCGAGCCGCTCCTTGGGAGTCAAGCGACTGATGTCGAGCGTTGCCATCGTCTCCAACCCCTTTGGCCAACGAAATCACGATCCTCACGGATCCGTCGAGACCAATATTGCTATCGCCGCGGCAAATGGAAAGAGGGGCGGCTAACAAGCGCAAATGGACTCTTGGATTGATCCGCAACATTGTTGCGCATCAGGCGCTTTGGCCCGACCGACGGAGCCCCACTGCCGGCCTTGGGACTGCGCCCCAAGGGACTAATGGTGCCCAGGAAAGGACTCGAACCTTCACGGCCGTTAAGCCACTGGCACCTGAAGCCAGCGCGTCTACCAATTCCACCACCTGGGCATGCCGTTTGGGGCACGGAGGCGGTTACTACGGTTCGGTGACGCCGTTGTCAATTCATGGTTCTGGATGCCGATTGCGCATCGCACACCGCCCCGGTAGAAGCCTGATATCGCGCAATCTTCCTGCAGGAATGGACCTCCATGGCATCGAATCTGGAAACTCTCGTCACGGTTTTCGGCGGATCGGGGTTTTTGGGCCGGAATGTGGTTCGGGCGCTGTGCCGGCGGGATTACCGGATCCGGGTTGCGGTGCGGCGGCCGGAACTCGCCGGATACCTGCAGCCCTCGGGCAAGGTCGGCCAGGTCCACACCATCCAGGCGAACCTGCGCTACCCCGCCTCGGTCGAGGCGGCGGTGCGTGATTCGCATGTCGTGATCAACCTGGTCGGCATCCTCACCGAGGGCGGCGCCCAGACCTTCGACGCCGTCCAGGCCAAGGGCGCCGAGACCGTCGCCAAGGCGGCGGCCGCGGCGGGCGCCGACCTGATCCATGTCTCGGCGATCGGCGCGGATATTGATTCGCCCTCGCGCTATGCCAAGGCCAAGGCCGCCGGCGAAGCCGCGGTGAGCGCGGCGGTGCCGTCGGCCACGATCTTCCGCCCCTCCGTGATGTTCGGCCCCGAGGACCAGTTCACCAACCGCTTCGCGGCCCTGGCGCGGCTGTCGCCGCTGCTACCGCTGATCGGCGGGAGCACGCGGATGCAGCCGGTTTATGTCGGCGATGTCGCTACCGCGATCGCGGATGCCGTCGACGGCAAGGCCAAGGCGGGCGCAACGTACGAGCTCGGCGGGCCCGAGGTGCTGACGATGCGCGAGATCATCGAGACCATTCTCGCGATCACCGACCGCGAGCGCACGCTGGTGCCGCTGTCGTTCGGCCTCGCCCGCCTCGAGGCCGCCCTCCTGCAATTCGCCCCGGGCGCGTTCAAGCTGACGCCGGACCAGGTCACGCTGCTCGAGCACGACAATGTCGTGTCGGACGCGGCGAAGGCCGCCGGCCTGACGCTGGAAGGGCTCGGCATCACCCCCGATTCGCTGGAAGCGATCGCCCCGCAATATCTCTGGCGCTTCCGCCCGCAAGGGCAGTTCCAGCGCATGGGCGTGTGAGTTGGTACACCTCTCCCGCTTGCGGGAGAGGTCGCCGCGTAGCGGCGGGTGAGGGCTCTGTCCTCTTGGGTAAATCTTTTTGAGGAGACACCCTCTCCCCAACCCTCCCCCGCAAGCGGGGAGGGAGCGCACCGATCACGCAGCGAAGACTGGTGCGCTACACAAGCTTAAAACTTCAGCTTCTTGAACACCACTTCCGGCAGCGCCCTGATGATCAGCATCACGAGGCGCCAGATGCCGCTGACATAGACGACGTCGGTCTTCTTCTCGACGGCGCGGAGGATTGCATCGCCGACGACGGACGCTTCGACCGTGAGCGGGCCGATCAGCTTCATGCCTTCAGTCATTTTGGTCCGGACGAAGCCCGGCTTGACGGTGACGACATGCACGCCGCCGCGGCTGGCGCGGGCGCGCAGGCCTGAGAGGAAGGCGGAGAAGCCTGCTTTCGCCGAGCCGTAGACATAGTTCGAGGCGCGGCCGCGATCACCGGCCACGGACGACACGCCGACAATGGTGCCGTTGGCGCGGCCTAAAAACTTCTCCGCGAACAGGCCGAGGATCAGCGACGGTCCCTCATAATTGGAGCGCATGATGGTGGTGGCGTGGGCGAGGTCGCTCTCGGCCTTTTGCTGCACACCCAGCAATCCGACGATCGAGATCACGACGTCGGGCAAGACGGGAAGGCCGGCGACAAAGCCGTCAAAAGATGCGGTGTCGAGCACATCGAAGACCTGCGTGCTCGCTTCGATATCGTAGCGCGCGCGCAGATCGGCGGCGTCAGGCTCGAGCGCTGTGGCATCGCGACCTGCGAGCGCGACATCGTAGCCGGCCTTGGCGAAGGCGCGCGCGGCGGCGCGGCCGATATCGGAGGAGCCACCAAGCACCAGAACTGACTTGCGTGACGTCACGGCTTAAACCTCATCGAGCAGGCGTTGTGACAATTTCGAGCGGATGTTGCCGGCCGGATCGAGCGATTTGCGGATCGCCTTGAAGCGCTGAAACGCCGGATAGCCGGCCTCGAACGTCGCGCGCGACTGGCGCGCGTCCTTTGCGAGGTAGAGCCGGCCGCCGGCGGCGACGACCAGGCGGTCGATCTCGTCGAGGAAATCCAGGATGTCGCCGTTCACCGGGAAATCCAGCGCCAGCGTGTAGCCGGGCAGCGGAAACGACAGCAGCCCGTCGCCATGACCGAGCTTCTTCAGCACCGCGAGGAACGACGCATCGCCGCGCCTTGCAACGCGATCCAGGATGTCGCCGAGCACCTCGCGCGCGGCAGCTTCGGGGATCACGCATTGATGCTGGAGGAAGCCGCGCCGTCCATAGATGCGATTCCAGTCGCTGAGACTGTCGAGCGGGAAGAAATACGGATAGAGCGAGACCACATGATCGCCACCGGCGCGGCGCGCGCCCATGCGGTAATAGAGCTCGTTGAAGGCACTGACGCTGTAGCGATTGAGCGTGACCGACGGCAGGTCGAGCGGCACCGCGAGCGCCGGCGGTTTGCCGACGGGAAACACCACGGCGCCTTCGGCCAGCTCGTCCCGGTCGGCATGCTCCCCGAGATAGATCAAGGAGCGGCCAAGGTTGCGCCCGCGCGCCACGCAATCGATCCACGCCACCGAATAGGTGGCGGAATCGCCGGCCTCGAGCGCGCGTATGGCAGCATCGAGATCGGACGCGGAGATCACCCGCTCCCGAATCCAGCCTGTTACGACCGGGCGAAGCCGCATCGTCGCTTCGAGGATCACGCCGGTGAGGCCCATGCCGCCGACGGTTGCGAAGAAGGCATCGGAATTCTGCTCGCGCGAGGCTTCGATGGTCTCGCCGGAACCGGTGCGCAGCAGGATGCTGTCGACGTAGCGGCCGAAACCGCCCTCGCAATGATGGTTCTTGCCATGCACGTCGGCCGCGATCGCGCCGCCGACCGAGACGAAGCGCGTGCCCGGCACCACTGATGGCAGGAAGCCGCGTGGGCCGAAGGTGTCGATCAGGTCGGACAGCAGCACGCCGGCTTCAACGCGAATGCGGCCGGTCGCGGGATCGAACGACCTCACCCGGTCGAACGCCGTCATGGTGATGGTTCTGGCGGCGCCGATCGCGGCATCGCCATAGGCGCGGCCATTGCCCCTCGCTACCGAGCCGGCAACGACAGCCTCCCCCACAGCCTCGAACGACCGCGGCCGCAGCATTTCGCTATCGACGACCGGGAAGCGCCCCCAGCCGCTGACTGTCGTCATCGCACAGCTCCGCCTGCGGGCCATCCCGCACCAGGAACTGCCTAGCGGTCAAAAGCTGATATTGGGTTGAGGCTTGTCGGCGAGTTTTCAAAGGTTAACGGCGTAGCGCCGTTCGCGTAGCCCGGACGGAGCCGACGGGTCGGCGCGACGCGCCGCCCGATGACAGGCTCCGCGCAATCCGGGGCAGCAGCGCTTGTGGCACGATCCCGGATTACGCTTGCGCTCCATCCGGGCTACAGGACCACAAGATTTAACGCCCCAGCGCCAGTGCGATCAGGCCGAGCGTGCCGACGATGACGCGCCACCAGGCGAACACCACGAAGCCGTGGCGGGTGACGTATTCCAGGAAACTCTTCACCACGATGATCGCGGTGATGAACGACACCACGAAACCGATCGCGACGATGCCCATATGGTCCATCGTCATCTCGGAGCGGTTCTTGTAGAAATCGTAGGCGAAGGCGCCGATCATGGTGGGGATGGCGAGGAAGAAGGAGAACTCCGCCGCCGCCCGCTTGTCGGCGCCAAGTAGCATCGCCGCGACGATGCTGGCGCCGGAGCGCGACACGCCCGGGATCATCGCGACGCACTGCGCGATGCCGATATAGAGATACATCAGCAGCGGAAATTTGGTGGCGTCATGCTCGCGCGGCTTGAGATCGAGCCGGTCGACCCAGAGCAGGATGGCGCCGCCGACGATCAGCGTGAAGCACACGACCCAGGGATTGAACAGCACGCTCTTGATGTATTTGCCGGCAACGAGGCCGACGACGACAGCGGGCAGGAACGCCACCAGCACGCCGATCACGAACCGTCGCGCATAGGCATCGCCCGTGAACATGCCGATTGCGACGTCCCACAGCTTCTTGAAATAGAGCCCGACGATCGCGAGGATCGCGCCCAGCTGGATCAGAACCGTAAACGAATCCCAGAACGCGCCCTCGCCGAGGCCGAAGAAACGCTCGGCCAACAGCAGATGGCCGGTCGAGGACACGGGAAGGAACTCGGTTACACCCTCGATGATGCCGAGGATCACTGCCCGTATTGCATCTAACATATTTACGGTCCATTTCCGCTGGAAAAGCGGGGCTCTTCTCGCCTATTCGCCCCTCGCTCGCAATCGCAAAATGCGCTATCGCGCCTTGCCTCACTGATTTGAAGGACTAGTGTGGCACCGCACAAACATTGATGGATTCTTAAGCACCATCAAATAGTCAAAGGCTGCATGTTTACGCTGTTCCATCATCCGTTTTGCCCGCATTCGCGCTTCATCCGCCTGATCGCGGGCGAATACGGGCTCGAATTGAAGCTCACGGAGGAACGCAGCTGGGAACGGCGCGAGGCATTTCTGCTGCTCAACGCGGCCGGCACGACGCCTGTGATGGTGGACGACGAGCAGCCGCCGATCCCGGGCGCCGCGATCATCGCGGAGTATCTCGACGAGGCCTATGGCGCCGAGATGGGACCCAAGCGCCTGATGCCGGAGACGATCGCCGAGCGCGTCGAGGTGCGCCGGCTGATGGCCTGGTTCAACGAAAAGTTCTTCGAGGAAGTGTCGCACCCGCTCGTCACCGAGCGCATCTACAAGCGCTTCATGAGCGAAGAGCACGGCGGCGGGCCGCCCTCAGCCGATATCATGCGCGCTGCCAAAGCAAACGTGCGCTATCATCTCGCCTATATCGGCTGGCTGGCGCAGACGCGTAACTTCCTTGCCGGCGACCGGCTCACTTACGCGGATCTCGCCGCCGCGGCGCATCTCTCGGCGATCGACTATCTGGGCGACGTGCCATGGAGCGAGGACGACGCAGCAAAGGCGTGGTACGCGCGGGTGAAATCCCGCCCGTCGTTCCGCCCGCTGCTGAGCGAGTGGCTGGCGGGCGTGCCGGCGTCGCGAACCTACGTGGACCTGGATTTCTGAGCCTTGATCCGACTGAACTGAAGGCTCAGCTGGCACGCGAAGCGAGCGCGCTCGGCTTCGACTGCATCGGCATCACCGAGCCTGGCACGATCGAGCAGGCCGGCGCGCATTTTCTCGAATTCATCGCCACGGGCGGACACGGCGACATGGACTGGCTTGCGAGTCAGCCTGAGCGGCGCGTCGATCCGCGCGGGCTGTGGAGCGACGTGCGCAGCGTGATCATGCTCGGCGTCAATTACGGCCCCGACCAGGATCCGCTCGCGATCCTGAAGCAGCGCACGCGCGCGGCGATCTCGGTCTATGCGCAGGGCGACGATTATCACGACCTCATCAAGAAACGGCTGAAAGCGCTGGCGCGCTGGCTGGTCGCGACTGCCCCGAGCGAAGTGAAAGTATTCGTCGACACCGCGGCGGTGATGGAGAAGCCCTTGGCGCAGGCCGCGCATCTCGGCTGGCAGGGCAAGCACACCAATCTGGTTTCGCGCGAGTTCGGCTCATGGCTGTTTCTCGGCGCGATCTACACCACGCTCGAACTGCCGCGCGACTCCGCCGAGATCGACCATTGCGGCTCGTGCCGGGCCTGTCTCGACATCTGCCCGACCGCGGCGTTTCCGGCCCCCTACAAGCTCGATGCGCGGCGCTGCATCTCGTATCTGACCATCGAGAACAAGGGATCTATCCCGCAGGAGTTTCGCAAGGCCATCGGCAACCGCATCTATGGCTGCGACGATTGCCTGGCGGCGTGCCCCTGGAACAAGTTTGCGCAACAGGGCCGCGAAGCAAGACTCGCCGCGCGGCATGAGTTGCGTGCACCGGAGCTGGCCGAACTGGCGCGACTCGACGACGCCGCGTTTCGCGCGCTGTTCACGAGGTCGCCGGTGAAGCGGATTGGCCGCGACCGGTTCCTGCGGAATGTGCTGATTGCGATTGGCAATTCCGGCGACGTTACGTTGGCGGACCAGGCGCGGCGCTTGCTGGATGATGCAAGCCCGCTGGTGCGTGGTGCGGCGGTGTGGGCGTTGGGACAGTTGCTGGAGAGGGATGAGTTCGAGGCGATGCAAGCCGATGCGCTGAACAAGGAGTCGGACGAGAGCGTGCGTGAGGAGTGGCAAGCCGCCTCCTAACCCACCGCTGTCATTCCCCGCGAAGGCGGGGAATCCAGTACGCCGCGGCTTTTCGGCTCAATCACTGCTGCCTCGGCGTACTGGATCGCCCGGTCGAGCCGGGCGATGACAACGGGAGTGTGGGGACGTGCATCACCCTTGATTTCCCCGTTCATTCCCGCAATCTCGCGCGCCATGACAAACATCCCTTTCTTCACCCGCGACGGCGAGACATTCCATCCGACGGAAGTGGCGAGCGGCCCCTGGGATCCGAAATCGCTGCACGGACGCGTTATCGTCGGCCTGCTCGGCTTCGCCATCGAGGAGCGCCATTCCGGTCCTGACTTCGTGCCGGCGCGATTGACCGTCGACATGTTTCGCCTGCCGACCATCGACAAGCCGATCAACGTGACAACAAAGCTGGTGCGTGACGGAATGCGCATCCGTGTGGTGGAGGCGGAATTCTTCTCCGGCGGCGTCAGCATGGCGCGCGCCTCGTGCCAGATGTTGCGGCGGACGCAGAACCCTGACGGCAATGTCTGGTCGCCGCCGAACTGGGACGTGCCGAAGCCATCAGACATTCCAAAACCCACCGATCCCAGGCTCGGCATGAACGGCAAATGGACGACGCGGCCGATCGTCGGACACATGGGTTCGCTCGGACCGCGCCGGCTCTGGATGAGCGAGGTGCGTGAGCTCGTGGCCGGCATGCCGATGACGCCGTTCGTGCATGTCGCTGTTGGCGCCGATTTCGCCAGTCCGTTTGCCAATGCCGGCGACAAGGGGCTCGGCTACATCAACAGCGACGTGACGATCTATCTGCATCGCCTGCCGGTGACGAACTGGATCGGCTTCGAAGTGGTAAACCATCACGCCACCGATGGCGTCGCGATCGGCGAATGCTGGCTCTACGACGAGCAGGGCCCGATCGGCACCGCGACGGTGGCAGCGCTGGCGCAGCGCAAGCCGATGGCGAAGGTGGAGAAGCGATAGTTTCGTCGTCATGCCCCGCGAAGGCGGGGCATCCAGTACGCCGCGGCTTATCGTTCAACCAAAACCATCTCGGCGTACTGGATCGCCCGATCAAGTCGGGCGATGACACCGAGCGCTTGGCAACGCCTCACCCGATCTCCGCCACCGCGGCAAGAATGCGCGCGATGTCTTGCGGGCGGGACAGGCGGTGGTCGCCGTCCTGGATCAGGGTGAGCACGACATCGTCGGCCGGCAGGCGGTGGGTCAGCGCAAACGCGTGCTGCCACGGCACGTCAGGGTCCTGGGCGCCTTGCAGGATGCGCACCGGACAGCCGAGATCGATGGCGCCGCCGAGCACGAGATGGTTGCGCCCCTCCTCGATCAGCTTGCGTGTGATCGGATAGGGCGTGCCGTCGCCATATTCGGATGGCCTGAGCCAAAAGCCCTTGGTCTCGATCTCCTGCTTCACCCCGGGCGAAAAATTCTTCCACATCAGCTCTTCCGTGAAGTCGGGCGCCGGTGCGATCAGCACGAGACCCGCGAGCGAGGCTTTGGCTTGCTGTGTCTCCTGCCGCCTCTTGATCTCGCGCGCGAGCAGCAGCGCCATCCAGCCGCCCATGGAGGAGCCGATCAGGATTTGCGGGCCGGTGCAGAAGCGCTCGAACACGGCGATGCTGTCCTCGAGCCAGCTGCCGATGGTTCCATCGGCGAAAGCGCCGCTGGATTCGCCGTGGCCGGAATAGTCGAACCTGACGGCGGCGCGGCCATGCTCGCCGGCCCAGCCATCCAGCGCTACCGCCTTGCCGCCCTGCATGTCCGATTTGAAACCGCCGAGCCAGACGAGACCAGGTCCTTGGCCGGGCCCAGATCCTCGCCCGGCGCGGTGGCGAACCGCGATCCGGCGCGCCGACGAACCCTCGCCAACATCGATGAAGTCGAGCACGGCATCGGGAATTGCTGAGGTCATGGAACGTTTACTCTTGTTGTGGGGTTTGAGGTCCCAAGGCGTATTCCGCAAGGCAAGCCTATCTCGGCATTGTCCCTTTGGGACGCTTGCGGAACAGAGGCAAGGTGTCTATGTCGAGCACCGTGCCGATGGGCGTGACCAAAATGCCTCGCATTTGAGGGTTTCTCGCTTCCGGCACGGGCGACTTGCTTGCCGGCATCAGTATCTTCCTTCAAAATAGCCGCTTCCTTTCACAACTTTGGAGAACCACCCATTCGCCGTCCCAATAGAGCCCCGGCCCCAGCCAGCAAAGACGGGCCGCGCATCAATGATGATATTCGCAACGCGCAGATCCAGCTGATCGACCAGAACGGTGACAACAAGGGCACCGTCGAGACGATGATGGCCGTCAAGATGGCCCAGGAAGCTGGCATGGATCTCGTCGAGATTTCGCCGAATACCAGCCCTCCCGTCTGCAAGATCATGGACTACGGGAAGTACAAGTATTCCGCCCAGAAGAAAGCCGCCGAAGCCCGCAAGCGGCAGAAGACCGTCGAGATCAAGGAGATCAAGCTCCGCCCGATGATCGACGACCACGATTACGACGTGAAGATGCGCGCGATGCTGCGGTTCTTCGAAGAGGGCGACAAGGTCAAGATCACCCTGCGCTATCGTGGCCGCGAAATGGCGCACCAGGAGATCGGCACCAAGCTTTTGGACAAGATCAAGACCGACGTCGCCGAGCTCGCCAAGGTCGAGCAGGACGCCCGGTTCGAGGGCCGTCAGGTCGTCATGGTGCTGGCTCCGCGCTGAGATCGGCACGCTAGAGCCGAAGTTTCAACGGCCCGTCCTGATCTCCGGCGGGCCGTTTTGTTTTCAGGTCCTCGTCGCCTGCCAGGTGCCGCTGCACTGGTCGCCGGAGATGACGCCCCTCCAGGAGCCGGCCCCAGCCGTACCGCCGAGCCGGCCACCACCGCTGGCGTGGGAGGCGCCGACGGAGACCTGGACCGCGACGGCGCCGCCGCGGTTGACGGTGCCGGACACCCGGCCGCCGCCAGCGGACGACACCCGGTTGCCCGTGACGGTGAAGGGGACGCTGTAGCCCGAGCTGCAGACGCCCCGGGTGGTGGCGAAGGTGACGTTCCAGACGCCGTCATAACCACCGATGCGGGCATCGGCGCTCGATGGAACGGCAGCCGCTGCGAGCACGGCAAACAGTGCAAGGTGGCGCGGACGGGCGACAACAGACAAAATCGATTGAGAGAAATAGGCCATTTTGGTCCTGCTCCGAACGGGACGACATGAACGATGGGGTGGTGACCCCCAATAGTCGGCGAGCGGCTTTGGCCGGTTCATCGTTGCCTTCTGGCCCGTTCTCTGTCATAAGCCCGGCCTTCATCGCCCGGCTGATTTAGGGCTGCCGTGGCGGTGTTTCGTGCGGGTTTCGCGCTTTGTCGCAAAAACCTGAGCACAATCAACGCTCTAACGAGCATTTTTGACGGCCAGACCGCCTTCGCGGGCGGATTTCTTTGGCCATTAGGAGAGCCAAATGCCCAAGCTGAAGACCAAATCGGGCGCTAAAAAGCGCTTCAAGGTGACTGCCACCGGCAAAGTGATGTTCGCCCATCGCGGCAAGCGTCACGGCATGATCAAGCGGACGAAGAAGCAGATCCGTCAGCTCCGCGGCACCGCTGTGCTGTTCAAGACCGACGGCGACAACGTCAAGAAGTACTTCTTGCCGAACGCCTGATCGCGTCCAAGGACGTCGAAGATCGATGCCATCTCTGCCGCGTCCTTCGCGGCAATCCGAAAACAAAGTCATCTCTGAAGGATAATTGTCATGTCTCGCGTCAAACGCGGTGTGACCGCCCACGCCAAGCACAAGAAAGTCTACAAGGCCGCCAAGGGCTTCTACGGCCGCCGCAAGAACACCATCCGCGCCGCCAAGCCGGCTGTCGAGAAGGCCCAGCAATACGCCTTCCGCGACCGCAAGCGCAAGAAGCGGACGTTCCGCGCGCTTTGGATCCAGCGCATCAACGCTGCCGTCCGTCCGTTCGGCCTGACCTACAGCCGATTTATCGACGGCATGGCCAAGTCCGGAATCACCGTGGACCGCAAGGTGCTGTCGGATCTCGCGATCAGCGAGCCCGCGGCGTTCCAGGCGATCGCCGAGAAGGCCAAGGCGGCACTCGCTGCCTGATCAGGCTAGCGGGCCTTCGTGCCCGCAGCCTTCAGCGCGCGCTCAGAGTAACGCTGGGCGACCTCCGCCCGGCAGAAAGCCGTGAACGAGATGTACATGGTACCGGACTTGTTCCGGTACTTGATGTCGCATGCGTGCATCTCGCTCTTGTACGCCTGCGCTTGTGCGGCACTGAGGCCCGGCTTGAAGTCCGCCTCGCACTTCTTTTCGACGGCGGCGCCGAGCTGGACATCGCCGCTCGCGGTCAGCGCGCAATCCTGAGCCAGCTTCATCGCACTTTGGCAGCCCTTCTGGGCGCCGATGGCGTCCACGACCTCATCCAACGTCATGGATGTGTCCATGCAGACGATGGCGCGCGCAGGCGTTGCGGCGACCGACAGGACGATGGCGGCAGCGGCCAGACAGCATTTCGAAAGCATCACAAAGTCTCCTCGCATCCTGTCTTGGTGCCCGGCCCCCGCGCGAGGTTCAACCCAGCCGCTCGAGAAGCCGAAATGACCGGCTTTTTGCTTGACGTTACGCCCTTCGGGCGGCGACAACCCAGCCGAATTTGGAGCCAAGGATTTGACTGTGTCCGACCTCGCAACGCTTGAAGCATCCATCCTCGACCAGATCGCGGCCGCCGGCGATGAAGCCGCGCTCGAAGCGGTGCGCGTCGCCGCCCTCGGCAAGAAGGGCTCGATCTCGGCGCTGCTGGCCACGCTCGGCAAGATGTCGCCCGACGAGCGCAAGACGCAGGGCGCCGCGATCAACCAGGCCAAGGACAAGGTCACCGAGGCGCTCGCCGCACGGCGCGACGTGCTGAAGTCCGCGGCACTCGATGCGCGGCTGGCGTCCGAGACCGTCGACGTCACGCTGCCGCTACGCGATGCGCAGGCTGAAACGGGCCGCATCCATCCGCTGAGCCAGGTCTGGGACGAGCTGACCACGATCTTCGCCGACATGGGATTTTCGGTCGCCGAAGGGCCCGATATCGAGACCGACGACTACAATTTCACCAAGCTGAATTTCCCGGAAGGCCATCCGGCGCGCGAGATGCACGACACGTTCTTCTTCCATCCGAAGGAGGACGGCTCGCGCATGCTGCTTAGAACCCACACCTCGCCGGTGCAGGTGCGCACCATGCTGAGCCAGAAGCCGCCGATCCGCGTGATCTGCCCGGGCCGCACCTACCGCATCGATTCGGACGCGACCCACACGCCGCAATTCCACCAGGTCGAGGGCCTCGTCATCGACAAGCATTCGCATCTCGGCCACCTCAAATGGATCCTGCACGAGTTCTGCAAGGCATTCTTCGAGGTCGACCACATCAACATGCGCTTCCGCCCCTCGTTCTTCCCGTTCACCGAGCCGTCGCTGGAAGTCGACATCCAGTGCCGCCGCGACAAGGGCGAGATCCGCTTCGGCGAAGGCGAGGACTGGCTCGAGATTCTCGGCTGCGGCATGGTGCATCCGAACGTGCTGCGCGCCTGCGGCATCGATCCCGACGAGTATCAGGGCTTTGCCTGGGGCATGGGCATCGACCGCATCGCCATGCTGAAATACGGCATCGCCGATTTGCGCCAGCTGTTCGACAGCGACGTCCGTTGGCTGAACCATTACGGCTTCAAGCCGCTCGAAGTGCCGACACTCGCGGGAGGGCTGAGCTCGTGAAATTCACCCTCTCCTGGCTGAAGGATCATCTCGACACCGACGAGCCCTTGGACAAGCTCGCCGACAAGCTCACCATGATCGGGCTCGAGGTCGAGAATATCGAGGACAAGGCGAAGGCGCTGAAGGCCTTTACCATCGCCAAGGTGATCTCGGCCGAGCAGCATCCCAATGCCGACCGGCTGCGCGTCTGCATGGTCGACACCGGCGACGGTGGCGCGCCGGTGCAGGTGGTGTGCGGGGCGCCGAATGCGCGCGCTGGGCTCGTCAGCGTGTTCTCACCGCCCGGCACCTATATCCCCGGCAAAGACATCACGCTCGGCGTCGGCACCATCAGAGGCGTCGAAAGCCGCGGCATGCTATGCTCGGCGGCGGAGCTGCAGCTCTCCAACGACCATGACGGCATCATGGAATTGCCGGCGGATGCGCCTGTTGGCGCTGCTTACGCCGAATGGGCCGCGCTCGGCGATCCCGTGATCGAGATCAATCTGACGCCGAACCGGCAGGATTGCACCGGCGTGCACGGCATCGCGCGCGACCTTGCCGCTGCCGACATGGGCAAGTTCAAGGACCCGACCATCAAGCCGATCAAAGGCGAATTCCCTTGTCCCGTGAAAGTCACGGTCGAGGACGCCAAGCTGTGCCCGGGTTTTGCGCTCCGGCTCGTCCGCGGCGTCAAGAACGGGCCGTCGCCGGACTGGCTGCAGAAGCGGCTGACGGCGATCGGGCTGCGCCCGATCAACGCGCTGGTCGACATCACCAACTTCATGACCTATGACCGCGCGCGCCCGCTGCACGTGTTCGACGCCAAGAAGGTGAAGGGCAATCTGGTCGTGCGCCATGCCCGCGAGGGCGAGACGCTGCTCGCGCTCGACGGCCGCACCTACGATCTCGATCCCTCGATCTGCGTGATCGCCGACGAGCACGGCGTCGAATCGCTCGCCGGCATCATGGGCGGCGAAGCGTCCGGCTGCGACGAGACCACCACCGACGTGCTGATCGAATCGGCGCTGTGGAACGAGATCAACATCGCCCAGACCGGCCGCAAGCTCGGCATCAACTCCGATGCGCGCTACCGCTTCGAGCGCGGCGTCGATCCGGCCTTCATGGTGTCCGGGCTCGAGCTCGCCACCAAGCTGGTGATGGAGCTGTGCGGCGGCACGCCATCGGAGAACGTCGTGGTCGGCAAGGCCTTCGGCGATGATCGCATCATCGATTTCCCTGTCACCGAGGTGAAGCGGCTCTCCGGCATCGAGGTGCCGGTGCCGGAGATGAAGCGCATCCTCACCCATCTCGGCTTCATGATGGCGGGCCCGGGTCCGGTCGTGAAGGTCGCGGTGCCCTCATGGCGCTCCGACGTGCACGGCAAGGCCGATATCGTTGAAGAAGTCGTCCGCATCTACGGCGTCGACAAGGTGCCGATGACGCCGTTCGAGCGCGGCGAGGACGCGCGCAAATCGGTGCTGACTCCGCTGCAGCTGCGCACCCGCCGTGCCCGGCGCGCGCTGGCAAGCCGCGGCATGACCGAGGCGGTGACATGGTCGTTCATTACGAAGGCCGCGGCACAATTGTTCGGCGGCGGCCAGCGCGAGCTGGAGGTGGCCAATCCGATCGCCGCTGATCTCTCCGACATGCGGCCGAGCCTGTTGCCGGGACTGGTCGCTGCCGCGCAGGCCAATGCCGATCGCGGCTATGGCGATGTCGCGCTGTTCGAGGTCGGCCAGGTCTTCAGGGGCGATCGCCCGCGAGACCAGTTCATGGCGGCGAGCGGCGTGCGGCGCGGCCTGGCTTCGTCCGAAGGTCTCGGACGGCACTGGACCGGCTCGGCACAGGCCGATGTGTTTGACGCCAAGGCCGATGCGCTCGCGGTGCTGGCAGCAAGCGGCGCACCGATGCAGGCGCTGCAGATCGTCGCCGGTGGTCCGGCCTGGCTGCATCCGGGTCGCTCCGGCACGATCCAGATCGGGCCGCAGAACGTGCTCGGCTACTTCGGCGAGATGCATCCGCGCGCGCTGGAAGCGCTCGGCGCCGACGGTCCGCTTGTGGTGTTCGAGGTGATTCTCGACCGCATTCCGGAAGCCAAGAAGAAGCCGACCCGCGCCAAGCCACTGATCGAGCTCTCGGCATTCCAGCCTGTTACGCGCGACTTCGCCTTCATCGTCGACCGCACGGTGAAGGCCGGGGACATCGTCCGCGCCGCGCAAGGCGTCGACAAGAAGCTGATCACCGGCGTGAACGTCTTCGACGTCTACGAGGGCAAGGGCATCGACGACGGCAAGAAGTCGGTCGGCATCGCGGTGACGATCCAGCCGCGCGAGAAGACGCTGACCGATCAGGAGATCGAGGCGGTCGCCGCCAAGATCGTGGCTGATGTCACGAAGAAGACCGGCGGCACGTTGAGGGCGTGATGCCCCGGAACGACAGGGCATGAGCATCACCGACTTCCTCCCCAAGGACGTCAGCCTCACCATCGCGATGGCGCTCTGCGCCATCGCTTTCGTTTCGGGCACCGCGCGCGGCTTCTCCGGTTTCGGCTCGGCGCTGATCTTCATGCCGCTCGCGAGCAGCGTCGCGGCGCCGCGGCTGGTCGCGGCACTCCTCCTCGTCATCGACTTCGTTGCCGCCGCGCCGCTGCTGCCTGATGCCTGGCGGAAGGCGGATCGCAAGGCGACCGCGGTGATCGTGCTGGGCGCGCTGGTCGGTGTCCCCCTCGGCACCTATTTCCTCAGCGTGCTCGAGCCCGTCACCACGCGCTGGATCATCTCCGGCTTCGTCGCAGCGCTTCTTCTGCTGCTGCTGTCGGGCTGGCGCTACCGCGGCAAGGACCACGTCTGGCTCTCTGTCGGCATCGGCGGCCTCTCCGGCTTCTGCAGCGGGCTTGCGCAGACCGGCGGTCCGCCGATCGTCGGCTACTGGCTCGGCCGGCCCATCGCTCCGCTGGTCGCGCGCGCCAATATCCTGCTGTTCTTCGGCGCCTCGGATTGCTTCTCGATGGTCAGCTATGCCACGACAGGCCTGATCTCGCGCGAGTCGCTGGTGCTGTCGGTGATCGTCGGCCCGGTCTATGCGCTCGGCGTCGCCTTCGGCGCCTCGCTGTTCGGCCGCGCCAGCGAGACGGTGTTTCGCAGGATCTGCTACGCCCTGATCGCGATCGCGGTGATAACAGGGCTGCCGGTGCTGGACAGGGTATTGCGGTAACCACCCGCTATCGTCCCGGCGCAGTTTGTTGCGGCCTGATTGCCTCTGCCCCTACTACCGCGGCGCCCGCCGGCGCTTCGTCGACTGCGTCGGCACGTCGGCCGGCTCGTCCCTGATCGCGCCGATCTTGCGGAGCGCTGCGTCCGCGGCGCGCTCGCCGCTGTCCCAGGCGCCGTCGACGGTGCCCCACAGCGTCTCATGCGTGGCTTCGCCGGCGAGGAACAGATTGCCGATCGGCTCGGTCAAAATCTTTCGCGAGAGCTGGCCGCCGGGCGAGGACGCCGACATTGCGCCCATCACATAGGGCGAGGCGTTCCAGCGCGTCGCGGCGGTCTTCTTCACGGCGGCCGCCGCTTCGCTGCCGAACAATTTTGTGATCCATTCCTTCGCGAAGGCCGTCATCGCGCTTTCGCCCTGCGCCGAGAGATCGCGGCCGAACGAGCCGCCGACGTCGATCGAGCACAGCGACGATCCGCCGATATTGGCATACATCAGCGCGGTGCGCGTCGAGTTGCTCTGCTCGATCAGGATGTCGTCGCGCGACAGCCCGAGCGGATTGCCCGGCAATTGCACCACGATGTGATCGTAGCTGCCGAGCGTGAGCTTTGACGCCGCATCCAGCGTGCGCTTGGGGATGTCAGGCGCGAACTTGATCGCACCTGAGATCAGCACATTGGTCGACACCGTGACGATGGCGGCGCGCGCGGCGATCTTGCCGGATTGCGTCTCCACGCCGACATCGCGATTGCTCCAGACGATCCGGCTCGCCGGCGTCGAAAGCACTGCCGGCACCTGCTCGCCGAGCCTGGCGATCAGGGTGCCGAGACCCTGGCGACAGGCGATCGGGGCATTGCGGTCCTGCGCGCGCGCCTTGTCGATCGCCGACAGCTCCTTCAGATCCTTGCCGGCAAAGCCCGCGCCGAGCAGGAACTCCGCCGCGCCCGCCCAGTCGCCGAGATCCTTCGGCAGCACCGACGCGCATGAGGTATCGAGCTTGCCGCGCGCGGCCTCGTCGATCGCCCTGTTGGCGCGCACCAGCGCCGCCAGAAACTCCTCGGTCTCGCCCGCACGGGCATTGCGGCGGCCGATGCGCATTTTCTGGCCCGACGGTGCTGGAGAGACATCGAGCCCGGCGCTGCGCGCGAGCCGGATCATCGGGTTGGTGTCCGGATTATGCATCCAGCGCGCGCCGCGATCGAACGGCACGTCGAAGGTGGAGCTGTCCGTGATGCAGCGCCCGCCGACCTGCGAGGCCGCCTCGACGACGATCACCTTGCGGTTGGCCGCCATGACGCGCCGCGCCGCAGCGATACCGGCCGCACCCGCGCCGATCACGACAATGTCAGCCTCGCGCGGCAATGGCGCGGCCGCGGCGCTCAGGACCGGCGCGGACATAAAGGCCGCCGACGCCGATAGGAAGCTGCGGCGCGTGATTGTCATGTCATGGTTTCCGGAGACTTGCGGCGAACGGGAACAGCCGGCGAACCTTGCCGCATCTGATGTTGCGCAGCAACCATCATGGTGAATCAATCGTGCTTGAACTCACAGAGGTCATGAACTGAATTGCAACGGGTTTCGACCATGATACAGATGAAAAAAAGACGGCCAGAAAGGCCCCCGGGGGAGTTCATGGGGACGGTCCTAGATTCAGTCGGAAAGGTGATAGCCGCATACCTCTCGAAAGAGGTGCCGGGCTATGAGCCGTTCACACCCAGCGACCCCGAGCATCTGCGCGGCGTGATCCAGCCCGGCGACGTCATGCTGGTCGAGGGCAACAACCGCATCTCCGGCATCATCAAATATCTGACGCAGTCGACCTGGTCGCATGCCGCGCTCTATGTCGGCCCGGTCGAAGGCGCGGTCGAGCCCGACGGCGAGCCGCATGTGCTGATCGAGGCCAATATCGGCGAGGGCGTCACCTCCGCGCCGCTGTCGAAATATTTCCCCTACCATACCCGCCTCTGCCGGCCGGTCGGGCTGTCCTACGAGGACCGCAACACGGTCTGCCGCTATGCGATCAACCGCATCGGCTTCGGCTACGACACCAAGAACATCCTGGACCTGATGCGTTTCCTGTTCCCGCTGCCGGTGCCGCAGCGCTGGCGGCGGCGCATGATCGCGCTCGGCTCGGGCGATCCGACCAAGATCATCTGCTCGGCGCTGATCGCGCAGGCCTTCGACGCCGTGCGCTATCCGATCCTGCCGAAGATCACCAAGGCCGGCAGCCGCGCCGCCCGCCGCGAGATCCTGCACATCCGCGATTCCTCGCTCTACATGCCCCGCGACTTCGACATCTCGCCCTATTTCGAAGTGGTCAAACCCACCATCGTGCACGGCTTCGACTACACAGCCTTGCACTGGGCCGACAAGCAAAAGCCGCTCGAGGAGGTAGCGGGCTCGTTCGGTGTGTTTCCAGAAACGGTCCGTGCGCCGCCGCTCGTTCCTGAAGCGATTGACGAAGAAGCGCAGGCTTCGGTTGAGCAAGTGAGCGCGGCGGCGACGTTTGATCGCGACGACTCCATGCATTTCCAGCTGCTCAAGAGACTCGCGGCGTACCGCCCGCGGCGCCGTGGACGGGCGCGAGAGCGCGCGGCATGACCCGCCGTCGTCCTGGCGAAAGCCAGGACCCATTACCCCAAATGTCAGTTTGGTGAAGATCCGTCGTTCGGTACATCGACCGGACGCAATCGAGAGATTCCGCGGTATGGGTCCTGGCTTTCGCCAGGACGACAAGGAAATCTACCGCTCTGCCCGTCCGATCACCGCCATCAACTCCGCGATCTTCTCGCGCTGGTCCGCCTTGTCGCCGCTGGCAATCGCGTGCTCGACGCAGTGGGCGACGTGATCCTTCAAGACCTCTTCCTCGACCCGGCGCAGCGCGGCGCGCACCGCCGAAATCTGCGTGACGATGTCGATGCAGTAGCGGTCTTCCTCTACCATTTTCGACAGGCCGCGAACCTGACCTTCGATCCGGCCGAGGCGTTTTCCGACAGATGCCTTGATGTCCTTGCGCATGGGGCTTATATACCCCTACCGGGTATAGGTTGCAAGGCGGGAGTGCAGGAATGAGCGGCGCGGATCATGGGCATCATCACGACGGGGAAACTCAGTCCGGCTGCGGCTGTTCCAGCAAGGCTGCTGCGCCGGCCACCAGGCCTGCGGCCTCGTCCTGCTGCGGCGGCCAAGGCGATCATGCCGGTCACGCCCAGCATCATCACGACCACAGCGGAACGGCTGCGAAAGTGCTCGATCCCGTCTGCGGCATGAGGGTCGATCCCGCGACGTCAAAACACCGGTTTGAGCATCGGGGCGAGATCTTCCATTTCTGCTCGGCCGGCTGCCGTGCCAAATTCGCTGCCGATCCCGCAAAATATCTTGCCAAGGACAAAGCGCCCGAGCCCGAGATGCCCGCGGGCACCATCTACACCTGTCCGATGCATCCCCAGATCCGCCAGGTCGGACCCGGCAATTGCCCGATCTGCGGCATGGCGCTGGAGCCTGAGGTCGCGAGCCTCGAGACCGGGCCCAACCCCGAGCTCGCCGACATGACGCGGCGGTTCTGGATCGGCGGCGTGCTGTCGTTGCCGCCCGTGGTGCTGGAGATGGGCGGCCATCTCGCCGGTCCGCACAACTGGATCGATCCAACATTGTCGAACTGGATCCAGCTGGTGTTCGCAACGCCCGTGGTGCTCTGGGCCGGCTGGCCATTCTTCGTCCGCGGCTGGCAGTCGCTGCTGACGCGCAATCTCAACATGTTCACGCTGATCGCGATGGGCACGGGCGTCGCCTATGTTTACAGCCTGCTCGGAACCCTCACGCCGCAGATCTTCCCTGAAACATTCCGCGGCCATGAAGGCGCGGTTGCCGTCTATTTTGAAGCGGCCGCCGTCATCACCGTCCTGGTTTTGCTCGGCCAGGTGCTGGAGCTGCGCGCCCGCGATGCGACATCGGGTGCGATCAAGGCGCTGCTCCAGCTTGCACCCAAGACCGCGCGGCGCGTCGATGCCGATGGCAGCGAGCACGAGGTCGAGATCGATACGCTCCATGCCGGTGATCGCCTGCGCGTTCGTCCCGGCGAGAAAGTGCCTGTCGACGGCATCATCCTGGAAGGACGCTCCTCGCTCGATGAGTCGCTCGTGACGGGCGAATCCATGCCGGTCACCAAGGAGACTGGCGCCAAGGTCATTGCCGGCACGCTCAATCAATCCGGCAGCTTCATCATGCGCGCCGACAAGGTCGGGCGCGAGACGCTGCTGTCGCAGATCGTGCAGATGGTCGCGGACGCGCAGCGCTCGCGCGCGCCGATCCAGCGGCTTGCCGATCAGGTCGCGGGCTGGTTCGTGCCGGCTGTGATCCTCGTTGCCATCGCCGCCTTCGCCGCCTGGGCGTGGTTCGGGCCGGAGCCGCGGCTCGCTTTCGGCCTCGTCGCCGCTGTCAGTGTGCTGATCATCGCCTGCCCCTGTGCGCTGGGCCTTGCGACCCCGATGTCGATCATGGTCGGTGTCGGCCGCGGCGCGCAGGCGGGCGTGCTGATCAAGAACGCCGAGGCGCTGGAGCGGATGGAGAAGATCGACACGCTGGTGGTCGACAAGACAGGCACGCTGACCGAGGGCAAGCCCAAGGTGGTGTCGGTCGTGCCGGCATCAGGCTTTGCGGAGGATGACATCCTGCGGCTTGCAGCCAGCGTCGAGCGCGCCAGCGAGCATCCGCTGGCCGATGCGATCATGCGTGCGGCGAAGGAGAAGCAGATGGCGCTGAGCCAGGTCGAGGAGTTCGACTCGCCGACCGGAAAGGGCGCGGCGGGAAAGGTCGATGGCAAGAGCATCGTGCTCGGCAACGCAAAATATCTGACATCGATCGGTATCGACACCAAGGCACTCGACAGCGAGGCCGAGCGGCTGCGCGGCGACGGCGCCACGGTGATCAACATGGCCATCGACGGCAAGCTCGCCGGCCTGTTTGCGATTGCCGATCCGGTCAAGGCTTCGACCCCGGAAGCGCTCAAGGCGCTCGCGGCCGAGGGCATCAAGGTGATCATGCTGACCGGCGACAACCGCACCACGGCCGAAGCGGTGGCACGCCGGCTCGGCATCGCCGATGTGGAAGCCGAGGTGCTGCCCGACCAGAAGAGCGCGGTCGTAACAAAACTGCAAGAGGCCGGGCGCAGCGTCGCGATGGCCGGTGACGGCGTCAACGACGCCCCGGCGCTGGCCGCGGCCGAAGTCGGCATCGCCATGGGCACCGGCACTGACGTGGCGATGGAAAGCGCTGGCGTCACGCTGCTGAAGGGCGACCTCACCGGCATCGTCCGCGCACGAAAGCTGTCGCAGGCGACGATGAGCAATATCAGGCAAAACCTGTTCTTCGCCTTCATCTACAACGCCGCCGGCATCCCGATCGCCGCCGGCATCCTCTATCCCGCCTTCGGCGTGCTGCTGTCGCCGATCATCGCGGCCGCCGCGATGGCCCTGTCCTCGGTCAGCGTGGTCGGCAACGCGCTGCGGCTGCGTGTGACGCGGCTGTGAGATGAAGGTGCTCTCCCTCGCCCCGCTTGCGGGGGGGAGGCGAAGATCACGCCTCCTTCGCTGCGCTCCCACTCGGCAGAATTGTAGGATGGGCAAAGGCGCACTTGCGCCGTGCCCACGATCTCTCAATGATGGATAGAAGACGTGGGCACGCTTCGCTTTGCCCACCCTACGATACTGCCACCGTCGACAGAGAAGCTTACGCCGCCTTCGCCGTCCTACCCGGCAACCCCGCCCTCGCCACACCACCGTAAAGCTGCTCGTTCGGCATCTCTTCGCGCAAAATCCTCCGCACCGGGATCAGCTTCTCCAGATCGATGCCCGTGGCAAAACCCTTGCTCTCGCACAGGAACACCAGGTCCTCGAACACGACATTGCCGGTCGCGCCCGGCGCGAAGGGGCAGCCGCCGAGGCCGCCGAGCGAGCCATCGAGGATGCGGACGCCTTCGTCGAGTGCCGCGGCGGCGTTGGCGATGCCCATGCCGCGGGTGTCGTGGAGATGGATGCAGATCGGCTTGGTACCCGCGAGCTTGACCGCCGCGCGCGACAGCTCTCCGACCTGCTTCGGTCCGGCATAGCCCACGGTGTCGGCGATCGCGACGAAATCGACGCCGGCCTCCAGGCATTTGTCGACGAGGCGCAGCACCTCCTTCGGATCGACCGCGCCTGTGATCGAGCAGCCCAGCGCCATCGAGATCGCCGCGTTCACCAGCGGCTTGTGCGCGCTGGCATCGCGCAGCTCGCAGAGCCGCTTGATGTTGGCAATCGCGGACAAGCGCGAACGATGCGCATTGGCCTGGCTGTGCTCTTCCGTCGCCGACACCACCGAGGCGATCTCCCCGACACCTGACGCCAGCGCCTCGTTGACCCCGCGCTCGTTGAGCGCAAGCGCAATGCCATGGGCGCCCGGCAGGCTCGCTACCGTCGCGACGACGTCGCGGACATCAACGAATTGCGGAAAGGTCTTCGCCGGGAGGAACGAGCCGACCTCGAAATGCCTGACACCCGCGGCATATTCCTCGCGCACCCAGCGCTGCTTGGCTTCGGTGGACGGAAACTTTTTGACGAGCTGGAGTCCATCGCGCAGACCGACTTCGCGCAAGGCCACACGGTCCGCGGGATAGATCGTTTCGATCCGGCTCATGCGCGCCTCCCAGCGGCTTTGGACGTTGCGTCTTTGTTGTCGACCGCGGCGCGAACGGCGGAAGTGTCGGCGCCGAGCGACGCGACCTTCAGGCCTTCGCCAAAATGGCTGCCGTTCCATTCGATCGGCAGCGTCGGCACATGGAACGGCTGGCCGTCGGCGGCGACATTGGTGACGAGTCCGCCCGGCCGCAGCACATGCGGATCGGTCAAGAGATCCTCGGGCCGGTTGATCGGCGAGAAGCAGATGTTGAGCGCATCGAGCTTCTGCGACAGTTCCGCCACGTCGTGCTGCCGGATGATCTCGGCCACGCGCGGAAGGATCCGCGGCCTGGCCAGGATGCGATCGGTCGTGGTGCGCAAGCTCGAGTCATCGAGAAACTCGGTGAGGCCGAACTCGCGGCAGAAAGCCTGCCAGTGGCCCTCGGTGACGACGCCGATGAAAATCCTCCCGTCGCCGGCGGCATCGAAAATGTCGTAGATCGGCCAGGCGTGCTCGCGCTCCGGCATCGAGCGCGGCTTGTTGCCGGTCATCTCGTATTCGACCATGTGCTGGGCGACCAGGAACAGGCAGTTCTCGAACAGGCCGATGCGGATGTCGGCACCGTCGCGCTTTCCCCCACGCTTCTGGTAAAGCGCGGCCAGGATCGCGATCACACCGAACATGCCGCCCATGATGTCGTTGGCGGAGGAGCCGACGCGCTGCGGCTTCTCCTTTGTGCCGGTCATGGCGGCAAGTCCCGACATCATCTGCACGACCTCGTCGAGCGCAGGACGATGCTCGTAGGGACCTGACAGAAAGCCCTTGTGGCCGGCAACAATGAGATGCGGATGCCGTCGCCGCAATTCCTCCGCACCGAGCCCCTGTTTCTCCAGCAAGCCATCGCGAAAATTCTCCAGGAACACATCGGCAGTCTCGAGCAGCCGATGCATGGTGTCCCGGTCCGCAGCTTGATCGAAGTCCAGCACCACACTGCGCTTGCCGCGGTTGAACAGCGGGAAGAACGCCGTGCCCATGCCACCGAGGGAACGGGTCTTGTCGCCGGCGGGTGGCTCGACCTTGATCACGTCGGCCCCTAACTGCGCGAGGATCATGCCGCAGGCCGGGCCCATCACCATGTGGGTCATCTCGACGACCCGCACGCCCTCGAGCGGCAATCCGGTCTCAGCCATGCGTCACTCCCTGTCCGTTCGGTCTAAGAGACTAGGCCTTCACAAGCCTTCTTAGAAACACAATCTACATCGGTTTGGCCGCTCGGCCTGCAGCGCCATCACCTGCGGGGCCAGCATCGCCGCCGAGGCTTGAACCCCTGCGGCGACCTGTAGGCCTCCCTTGCCGAAGCGCCCAGAGGTGTCTACCTCTCGCTGAGTGTTTCCTGAGAGGTTCCCATGCTTGATGCCGCCGTGAAGGCGCTGTCGCAAATGATGTCGCCGCCGATGCGTTCGATCCTGTGGCGGTCGATCGGACTGGCGCTGGTGCTCATCGTCGTCCTGGCGATCGGGTTGCAGCGGCTCCTGAGCTGGTTCGCCATCCATGGCGAGGTCTGGCTGGAGGGGCTGCTCGGGCCGAGCTGGCACGCCTCGCTGGAGGTGCTGGCCTGGGTCATCTCGATCGCGGCCGGATTCGGCGTCGTGTTCGGCAGCGTGTTCCTGATGCCCGCGATCACCTCGCTGGTGGCGAGCTTCTTCGTCGACGACGTCGCCGACATCGTCGAGCGCGAATATTATCCGGCCGAGCAGCCCGGCGAGGCGCTACCGTTCAACCAGGCCATCCTTGAAGGTATCAAGACCGCGCTGCTCACCATCGTGGTGTATCTTGCCGCACTGCCGCTGGTGTTTCTGGCCGGTGCCGGTTTCCTGATCTTCTTCCTCGCCGCGGCCTGGCTGTTGGGGCGCGAATATTTCGAGCTCGCCGCGATGCGCTTTCGCTCGCCGGAGGATGCGAAAGCGATGCGGCGCGACAATGCCGCGACGATCTTCACCGCCGGCCTCTTCATCGCGGCCTTCGTCTCGATTCCGGTCGTGAACCTGGCGACGCCGATCTTCGGCATGGCCTTCATGGTCCACATGCACAAGCGTCTGTCGGGCCCGCGGCCCGAGCTGATCGAGCCGGCGCGGCAGATGCGATAACCACACCTCTCCCCGACGGGGAGAGGTCGGATTGCGCAGCAATCCGGGTGAGGGGCCGCGGCATACGGTGAGAGTGTAACCCCTCACCCGGATCGCATGAATGCGATCCGACCTCTCCCTACGGGAGAGGTGTAGTGAGACCGCCGCTCGATCGAGAGCCCCAACTGTCGATACAGCCTAGCTTACCTGCACGCCACACGCGCGCAGCACCTGCCCTGGCGAAGCCGAGCGGCGCCAGCATGAATGGGCCAGGTGGAGCTTTTTGCTCACACCGTTTTCTCCGGCCAGCGGCAGAGATCGTTGATCAGGCATACCTCGCAGCGCGGCTTGCGCGCGAGGCAGGTATAGCGGCCGTGCAGGATCAGCCAATGATGGGCATGCAGCATGAACTCGGCCGGGATCACCTTTTCGAGACCAAGCTCGACGTCGAGCGGCGTCTTGCCCGGCGCAAGACCGGTGCGGTTGCCGACGCGGAAGACATGGGTGTCGACCGCCATGGTGTGCTCGCCGAAGGCCATGTTGAGCACGACATTGGCGGTCTTGCGTCCCGCGCCGGGCAGCGACTCGATCTCGGCGCGCGTGCGCGGCACCTTGCCGCCGAAATCGCGGAGCAGTTTCGCCGACAGCGCGATCACGTTCTTGGCCTTGGTGCGATAAAGGCCGATGGTCTTGATGTAGTCGCGCAGACGCTCCTCGCCGAGGTCGAGCATTTTCTGTGGTGTGTCCGCGATCTCGAACAAGGCGCGTGTCGCCTTGTTGACGCCGGCGTCAGTCGCCTGCGCCGAAAGCACAACGGCGACCAGCAGCGTGAACGGGTTGACGTGCTCGAGCTCGCCTCTCGGCTCGGGATTGGCTGCGCGGAATCGGGTGAAGACCTCGCGGATCTCCGCGGGTGTCCAAGGTTTCATGGCCTTGAGTGATTTTTTGGCGGGGGCCTTCGGTTTTGCGACGGCCGCCTTTGCCTTTTTCTTCGGCGCTGCCGCTTTGCGCGGGGCCGGCTTGCGGATGATTTTCGCCATGATCGGGATATACTGAGGGACGATGAGCACAGGCAACGAAATTGAGCGCGCGGAATCTGAAGGTCATGCCGAACCGCAGATCTTCTCCGCGCTGCTGACGCCGCACCGCTCGTTGAACCGCACCGGCTTCCTGGCCGTGATGCTGTTCCTGAGCGTCGTCAGCTTCGTCACCGGAATTGTCTTCCTGATGCAGGGCGCCTGGCCCGTGCTCGGCTTTTTCGGCCTCGACGTGCTCGTGGTCTGGTGGGCCTTCAAGGTCAATTTCCGCACCGGGCGGGCGCGCGAGGAGATCACCGTCACGACCACAGAACTACGCGTGCGGCGTATCAGCCATCACGGCCAGGTCGCCGAATGGACCTTCAATCCGCTCTGGGTCCGGCTCGACATGGAGGTCGACGAGGACTTTGGCATCGAGCATCTCTATCTGATCTCGCGCGGCCACCAGATCCAGCTCGCCCGTTTCTTGGGACCGGACGAAAAGGCAAGTTTCTACAAAGGCTTGATTGAGGCCCTGAACGCCGCCAAGCGCGGCCCGACCTACAACCCGGTGACCTGAACCCAGTCGGAAATCGGGTGGTTTCGGCGCCTCCCCGCGCCTACATTTCCGCTCATGATGACACTCGCCATACATGACCAGCGCCTGGCCAAGCCGGGCCCCCAGAACGCCGCGCTGCGCGACTATGATTCGGTGCGCCGGGCCATCGCGTTCATCTCGGAAAACTGGCGCGCGCAGCCGACCATCGAGGCGATGGCGGATGCGGCCGGCGTCACGGCGGATGAGCTGCATCATCTGTTCCGCCGTTGGGCCTCGATCACGCCGAAGGCCTTCATGCAGGCGCTCACCCTCGACCACGCCAAGGGTCTGTTGCGGGATTCCGCCAGCATCCTCGATGCGGCGCTCGACTCGGGCCTGTCGGGCCCGGGCCGTCTGCACGATCTCTTCGTCACCCACGAAGCGATGTCGCCGGGTGAATGGAAGAACGGCGGCGCGGGGCTGACCTTGCGCTTCGGCTTCCATCCGTCTCCCTTTGGAACAGCGATCGTGATCGCGACCGATCGCGGCCTTGCCGGCCTCGCCTTCGCCGACCCCGGCGACGAGAAAGCCGCCCTTGCCGACATGACGCGGCGCTGGCGGAACGCAACCTATGTCGAAGACCACGAGGGCACCGCACCGCTGGCGGCACGCATCTTCGACACCAAACTGTGGCGGCCGGATCAGCCGCTGCGCGTGGTCCTGATCGGCACCGATTTCGAAGTGCGGGTGTGGGAGACGCTGCTGAAAATTCCGATGGGCCGCGCGGTGTCCTATTCCGACATCGCCTGCAACATCAACAGCCCGAAGGCCTCACGCGCCGTCGGTGCAGCCGTCGGCAAGAACCCGGTGTCCTTCGTCGTGCCCTGCCACCGCGCCCTCGGCAAGAGCGGCACGCTGACAGGCTATCACTGGGGCATCACTCGCAAGCAGGCGATGCTGGGCTGGGAAGCCGGGCAGCTCGGGATGCAGTAGGCAAGATGCAGTAGGGTGGGTTAGCCCCGGGCTGCGCGAAGCGCAGTCCCCTTGGCGTAACCCACCTCTTCGATTTCCGTGATGGCAGAAGTGGTGGGTTACGCCGCCGACTGCGCTTCGCGCAGTCACCGTCTAACCCACCCTACAGCTGGCTAGACTAGTGGATCACGAGCGCTCGGGGATGACAGGCAGCACCACGTGCGACGGGCGATCGCGATCCAGGTAGATCGTGTTGCGAGCGACGCGTCGCGACAGGCCCCTGCCTTCAGGGGCGCCGGTGTTCGGATTGACGTCGAAGTGAGGAAAATTGCTCGAGGAGATATCGAGCCGGATGCGATGCCCGCGCTTGAAGAGATTGGCAGTGGGGAAAGCCTCCACCGTCACCGCAACGGGCTCACCGGCCTTCAGCATCTCGGGTTTTTCCCAGGACTTGCGATAGCGCAGCCGCAGGATGCCGTCGGTCAGGTTCATGGCAAAGCCCTGCGGATAATCCTCTGAGGGCGGATAGACGTCGACCAGCTTGATGGTGATGTCGGTATCGGGCTGGTCGGACGAAACCCACAGATGCGCCGCGATCGGCCCGGTGATCTCGATGTCCCGATCGAGCATCGGCGTCTCGAACACCAGCACGTCGGGGCGTGCGGCGAGCGGCAGATAAGGCTCGCGCGAGCCGAAGAAGCGCGGCCCCTCAGTCTGATCAAAGGCACCGCCAACCATCACCGGCGCGCCCGACGTCACGGTGCCACCGATCGTCGGCACCGGATGCGCGGGATCGAAATCGAAGGTCAGCGGCTCGGCCGCCGCTGCAGGCAGCTCCGGCGCCAGCCGGCCATCCTCATGCAGATGATAGAGCGTGTTGCGCGCGTCCGGGATCGGCCAGTCCTTCTCACTGCGCCAGCGCCCGCCGTGATCGAGCCGGCCTGCATCGTTGCGGCGGCCGGAGCCGCCTCCCATGACGAAGACCCGCACCGGCGGCTCTTCGGCCACGCCGTTGGGCTCGCCTTTCAGCCAGGCGTCGAACCAGCGCAATCTCAGGCTCAGATAGTCCGGCGCCAGATTGCGGTCGAGCGTGGCGGCAGGTCCGAAATCGACGTCGCCTGCATAGGTCAGCGAGCGGTCGCCGTGTGTCCAGGGGCCGAGGATCAGCCTGACCGGCCCTTTCTTGCGGGCCTTGAGACCGATGTAATTCTCGGTCGCCGTGCGCGGATAGGGATCGAACCACGACGACATGTGCACCATCGGTGCGTCGCTGAACTGGTCATAATAGCCGGCGGCATGAATGCCGATCTGCTTCCAGTACGCGTCGAAATTGCCGTGTTCCCACTGGTCGTAGACATAGTTCTCGTATTCGGGAGCGGGCGTCAGCGGCGAATGGCCGCGCTTCCAGGGCATGCGCGCGAACCAGGCCTTCAGGTCCACCGCCTTCATTTCGGCGAGCCTGATTGGATCGTTCTGAACCGCCGAGCTGACCAATCCGTTGTTGAAGCCCCAAGTCACCTGCTTCAGCTCGAAAGCTCCGCCCTGGCGAATCCCACCCTGGTAGGAATTGGAGAAGCCGCCGCTGTCGAGAAACATCGCAGCAATGCCCGGCGGGTTGGTGCAGCCGAGCGCGCCCTGCGTATGAGCCGCATAGGATAGCCCCATGGTGCCGATCTTGCCGTTGCACCATGGCTGAGCCACGATCCATTTGCAGCAATCGTAGCCGTCGTTTCCGTCGCTCAGATATTTGACGAACTCGCCTTCGCTGTCATAGCGCCCGCGGCAATCCTGATAGATCACGACGTAGCCGGCCTTCGCGAAGTACGCCGCGACCTCGGCGCGCGATTTCGGCTTCGGCTCCGCGACGGACAATTCGGATCGGCTGACGATATTGCGGCCGTAGGGAGTTCGCTCGAGAATCACCGGAAACGGGCCAGGCAGCGCCTTCCCGTTCCGCGCTGGACGATAGACATCGGTCGCAAGCCTGATGCCGTCGCGCATCGGCACCATGATTTTGGCTTCGAGAACCGTCTCATAGGGCTCGGCCGCCTTTCCGGCACCGGCGACCGACAACAAACCAAGGCCAAGGCCTAGCTTGGCGGCGTCACGTCGGGAGATTCCACTGCGAGCCGAATCCTCTGCCATGGAAGCCGCCCTTTCTGCGCCGCTCTGCGGCCTCTCCCGAACGACTACGACGCCAGATCCAGCTTCGAGGCCACCGTCGAATCCGCATTGAGCCGGTAGATGATCGGCACGCCGGTGGCGAGCTCGCGCTTCAAAATGCCTTCGGGCGACAGTTTTTCCAGCACCATGATCAAAGCCCGCAGCGAGTTGCCGTGGGCCGCGACCAGCGTGCGCTTGCCATTGAGCACGCCGGGCAGGATCTCCTGCACGTAGTACGGCAGCGCGCGCGCCAGCGTGTCCTTCAGGCTTTCGCCGCCGGGCGGCGGCACGTCGTAGGAGCGGCGCCAGACATGCACCTGCTCCTCGCCCCATTTCTTGCGGGCGTCGTCCTTGTTGAGGCCGGAGAGGTCGCCATAGTCGCGCTCGTTCAGGGCGAGATTCTTCGAGGTGGGCAGGCCGGTCTGGCCGAGCTCGGTGAGAATGAGATCGAGCGTGTGCTGCGCGCGCGTCAGCACGGAGGTGAAGGCGACGTCGAACACGAGGCCGTGGGCCTTCAGCTTGCGGCCGGCTTCCTTGGCTTCCGCGACGCCCTGCTCGGTGAGGTCAGGATCCTTCCAGCCGGTGAACAGATTCTTCAAATTCCATTCGCTCTGGCCGTGGCGCACCAGCACGAGAAGACGTTCGCTCATTGCCCAATTCCGTTGCTTGCTTGGTTCAGATGTCGGTGAGGCCGAGCACGTCGGCCATCGAGTAGTGTCCGGGCTTCTTGCCATGCGCCCACAGCGCCGCCTTGAGCGCGCCATGGGCGAACAGGATACGGTCCTCCGCCTGATGCGATAACGTCAGGCGTTCGAACGGGCCGAGGAAGGTCACGCTGTGATCGCCGGCGACGGTGCCGCCGCGCAAGGAAGCAAAGCCGATCGCGCCCGGCTTGCGCGCGCCGGTGATGCCGTCGCGGCCGCGCTCCGAATGCGCATCGTCGAGCGGGATGCCGCGACCGCTGGCTGCCGCCTGGCCGAGCATCAGCGCGGTCCCTGAGGGCGCATCGACCTTCATGCGGTGATGGGATTCGACGATCTCGATGTCAAAGCTTTCGTCGAGCGCCTTGGCGACGCGCTTGACCACGGCCGCGAGCAGATTGACGCCCAGGCTCATATTGCCCGACTGCACCACGACTGCGCGGTTGGTGACGCTTTTGATCACGGCATTGTCGGAGCCTGACAGCCCGGTTGTGCCGATGACATGAACCAGCCCGCGCTCGGCCGCGATCGCGACATTGGCAATGGTTGCGGCCGGCACGGTGAAATCCAGAATGCCGTCGGCGTCCTTCGACATCGCCCAGAGATCGGCGGACAGCTTGATGCCGTTTTCCGGCAGGCCGGCGAGCACGCCGGCATCCTTGCCCAGGAGCTCCGAGCCGGGCGCCTCGAGGGCGCCTGCCAGCACCGCGCCTTTGCTGTCGGCAATCGCCCGCGTCAGGGCGCGGCCCATCCGGCCGCCGGCTCCAGCAACAATCAGGCGCATCTCTGGCATGGTGTGATCCTCTCAGGGGCCGTTGTAGCGGCGGGATGCAGTTCCGGCAACCGAGGGGATGAAAGGCCGTCATTCCGGGGCGCCGAAGGCAAACCCGGAATCTCTGGATTCCGGGTTCGATGCTGCGCATCGCCCCGGAATGACGGTGTGTGTTAGCCGTCCGACGGCTGCGGGCCGTCGTAGCCCTCGATGATGATGAGGTCGGCGATCGAGTGCGGCTGGCGCACCTTGATATTGGCCTGATATTCCGGCGAATTGTAACAGGCGATCGCGGTCTGGTAATCAGGGAATTCGATCACGACGTTGCGGTTGCGGCTGCCGCCTTCGACGGTGGTGAACTTGCCGCCGCGGACCACGAAGCGGCCGCCCCACTTCTTGAAGATCGGACCATTGGCGACGGCATAGGGTTTGTAGCCCTCGTCATTGTTCACGTCGACGCGTCCGATCCAGTAGCCTTTTGCCATTGTTCTTCTCCCTTGTTGATCGCTAAAGGGCGATGAGATGGGGTTGAATCGTCATCGCGCTTTAGCTCTTTGTTTGCGCATGGTCTTTTCGGAAAACCGCTTCACACTTTTCCGGATCATGCGCTAGCCGAGTGCTTGCGCGATCTCGGCCTGGATGGCGTCAGCCGCCGCCCTGGGGTCGGCGGCTTCCACCACCGGCCGCCCGACGACGAGATAATCCGCGCCCGCGGCAATCGCGCGGGCGGGCGTCATGATGCGCTTCTGATCGCCGATAGCCCCACCCGCCGGACGGATGCCTGGTGTGACGAGGTTCATCTGCTGGCCGACGATCTTGCGCAAGCCTTCGGCCTCCTCGGGCGAGGACACGAGACCGTCGATGCCGAGGGCCTGCGCCTGCTGCGCACGCGCCTCGACCAGTTCGGAGACGCCGAGCCGGAAGCCTGCCGCATGCAGATCGTCGTCATTGTAGGAGGTCAGCACCGTCACGGCGAGGAGCTTCAGCTTCGACGAGCCGCGGCCCTCGACGGCGCCCTTCATGGTCTGCGGATAGGCGTGCACGGTGAGGAAGGTCGCCCCCAGCCTGGTGATGCTCTCGACGCCTTGTGACACCGTGTTGCCGATGTCGTGCAGCTTGAGATCGAGAAAGACCTTCTTGCCGCCGTCGGCAAGCTTGGTAACCAGCGGCAAGCCGCCGGCATAAGCGAGGCGATAGCCGATCTTGTAAAATGTGACGCTGTCGCCGAGCTTCGCAATCATCGCCTCCGCGGCATCGACGCTGGGCAGATCGAGCGCGACGATCAGGCGGTCTTTCGGGGCGATTTCGGCTGGCGTCATGTCACCTCACATCAAGCGTTGGGAAATATCGATCAACTGCCGCACCATCTCCCGCATGGAGTCGATATCGCCCTGACCCTTGAGCCTGTCCATATCGTCATAGGCCTGGTCGGCAAAGGCGAGCGTGAACTGGCTTGCGATCACATTGGCGTGGCAGGAGGTCAGGATCAGGCGCAACGCCTGCAGCGCGCGAGCAGCTCCAAGCCGGCTCTGCGACGCACCGGCGAGCGCGAAGGCGCGGTTGCGGAAGACGTCGCCGCGCGCCTCGTGCAGATCGTGCACGCGGCTGACCCAGTCGATCGCGTTCTTGAGCAGCGGCGGCACCGAAGCATTGTATTCGGGCGAGACCAACAGCACGCCGTGATGCGCGCCGATCATGCGCTTGAGATTGATGGCATGCTTCGGGATGCCCGATTTGGCCTGGAGATCGCCGTCGTAGATCGGCAGCGGAAAATCGGCGAGCGAGATGCGGGTGACGTCGACGCCGGCCTGGGCGATTTCATAAGCGAGGACCGCCGCCAGCTTCACATTGTGCGAGCCGGTGCGCAGCGAGCCGGGAATGACCAGGATCTTCGGAGCGGACATCCTCTTCCATACGTTCGGCGAAACAAGCCCGCCGTGCAAAGGAAGACGCCGGCGGAATTAGTCCTTGCGATACACCCAGACGCGGGCCGGCGGAAGGTTCATCCAGATCCGTTCCGAGGCCTCTGTGGACACGCCGGGCAGCGATTTCGGGATCGGCGGCACCACCGCATAGGTGAACTGGACGAAGGGCGCGCCGGGCGCGAGCGCCGCGAAGGCATCGCGAATCAGCCGAAGCCGCGTCAGCATCGGTTTTGTGACGAGCGGCAGGCCGGAGACCACCGCACTCGCCGGCGCGCTCAGCACGTTCCAGAGCGTGTCGCGCAGGCGATAGGCATCGCCCTGCACCACCTTGGCCTGCGGATAACGGTCACGCAGCAGCGCGCAGAAGCCGGGATTGTATTCGACGAGAACGAGACGCTTCTGATCGACGCCGCGCTCGACCAGGGCCGAGGTGATAGCGCCCGTGCCGGGCCCGAGCTCGACCACCGGAGCATCCGAATCGACGTCGACATAATGCGCCATGGTCCGCGCGAGCAGCTTGCCCGAGGGCATCACCGCGCCCATGTGGAGGGGCTTTTCAATCCACGATCTGAGGAAGCGCACCTCGTCATCGAGACGGGGCTTCTTCAACGCACGCGCGGACGACGGCAATGGCATGTCTGGACCGGACGGGACGAGACCGCGTGACCGCGGCTGTCAGAAAATGGTCATAAAGACGTATAGGCCGAAGTCGATACGGTCAAGCCGGCTCAGTTCGCCCGATTACCGAAGAAATCCTTGACCTTGGCGAAGAAGCCCTCGGATTCCGGCTGGGTGTTGCCGGAGGAGAGCTTTTCGAACTCGGCCAGCAATTCCTGCTGCTTCTTGGTGAGGTTCTGCGGGGTCTCGACCACGACCTGGACGTACATGTCGCCCATCTGGCGCGAGCGCAGCACCGGCATGCCTTTTGATGCGATGCGGAATCGACGGCCGGACTGGGTTCCGGCGGGCACCTTCACCTTGGCCTTGCCCTTCTCGATGGTGGGCACCTCGAATTCGCCGCCGAGCGCGGCCGTGACCATCGAGATCGGCACGCGGCAATGCAGGTCGGCGCCGTCGCGCTGGAAGAACTGGTGCTGGGCCAGCGACAGGAAGATGTAGAGGTCGCCGGGCGGACCGCCGCGCACCCCGGCCTCGCCTTCGCCGGCGAGCCTGATCCTGGTGCCGTCCTCGACGCCCTGCGGAATGTTGACCGACAGCGTTCGCTCGCGAGTGACGCGCCCCTGGCCCGAGCAGGACGGACAGGCGTCCTCGATCATCTGGCCGCGGCCCTGACAGCCGGGGCAGGTGCGCTCGAGGGTAAAGAAGCCCTGCGACTGCCGCACGCGCCCTTGCCCGCCACAGGTCGAGCAGGTCTTCGGCTTGGTGCCGGCCTTGGCGCCGATACCCGAGCAGGCCTCGCAGGTGACCGAGACCGGAATCTCGATCTGCGCGGTCTTGCCGCCGAAGGCTTCCTCGAGGGTGATTTCCATGTTGTAGCGCAGGTCGGCGCCACGCTCGCGGCCGCCGCGGCCGCGCTGCCCGGCCATGCCGAACAGATCTTCGAAAATGTCGGAGAAGGAGGATGCAAAGCCCGCGCCGAATCCGGCACCGCCGCCACCAGGGCCACCCTGCTCGAACGCGGCATGGCCGAAGCGGTCATAGGCGGCGCGCTTGTCCTTGTCCTTCAGGACCTCGTAGGCCTCGTTGATTTCCTTGAACTTGACTTCGCTGGTCTCATCCCCGGGATTGCGGTCGGGATGGAATTTCATCGCCAGCTTGCGGAACGACGATTTCAGCTTGCTCTCGTCGGCCGTGCGATCGACTTCGAGGGTTTCGTAGTAGCAGCGCTTGGTGGACGTGGACATGTCTGACTCAGGTCTATCCGATCGCGATTCAAGTCGGTGCGAAACAACGTCGCCACGCGACGATATAGGCAGCCTTCGGCATCACTGCAGAGGGCTGCATGGCAGCGTTGAGCATAAAGGCTGGGAATTGATTGATCGTAACGGGCCTACCCGCCCGCCCCGACACGAAAGCCTCCCCCCTGAGGGGGGAGGCCGCTTCAGCGTGTGGGGTCCAAGCCGTCCGCATCATGACCCTCGCGGGGCTTATGCGGACTTCTTGTTGTTCTTGTCGTCGTCGACTTCGGTGAATTCCGCGTCGACGACGTCGTCCTTCGCAGCGTCCTTGGCCGCGTCGGCCTCGGCCTGCTGCTTGTACATGGCCTCGCCGAGCTTCATCGAAGCCTGGGCCAGCGTGTTGGTCTTGGCCTTGATCGCCTCGGCATCGCTGCCCTTCAGCGCTTCCTTGAGGTCGCTGACGGCGTCCTCGATGGCGCGGCGCTCGGTCTCCGAGACCTTCGAACCGTGCTCGGCCAGCGCCTTCTCGGTGGAGTGCACCAGCGCGTCGGCATGGTTCTTGGCATCGACCGCCTCGCGGCGCTGCTTGTCGGCCGCGGCGTTGGCCTCGGCGTCCTTGACCATCTTGTCGATGTCGGCTTCCGACAGACCACCAGAGGCCTGGATGCGGATCTGCTGCTCCTTGCCGGTGGCCTTGTCCTTGGCCGAGACGTTGACGATGCCGTTGGCGTCGATGTCGAAGGTCACCTCGATCTGCGGCATGCCGCGCGGAGCCGGCGGAATGCCCATCAGGTCGAACTGGCCGAGCATCTTGTTGTCGGCCGCCATTTCACGCTCGCCCTGGAAGACGCGGATGGTGACGGCATTCTGATTGTCTTCAGCCGTCGAGAACACCTGGCTCTTCTTGGTCGGGATCGTGGTGTTGCGGTCGATGATGCGGGTGAACACGCCGCCCAAGGTCTCGATGCCCAGCGACAGCGGGGTCACGTCGAGCAGCAGCACGTCCTTGACGTCGCCCTGGAGCACGCCGGCCTGGATCGCAGCGCCGATCGCCACGACTTCGTCCGGGTTGACGCCCTTGTGCGGCTCCTTGCCGAACAGCTGCTTCACGACTTCCTGGACCTTCGGCATGCGGGTCATGCCGCCGACCAGAACCACTTCGCCGATCTCGCCGGCGGTGACGCCGGCATCCTTCAGCGCCTTGCGGCAGGGCTCGATGGTCTTCTGCACGAGGTCGTCGACCAGCGCCTCGAACTTGGCGCGGGTGAGCTTCATCGTCAGATGCTTCGGGCCGGTCTGGTCCGCGGTGATGAAGGGCAGGTTGATCTCGGTCTGCGTCGTCGACGACAGCTCGATCTTGGCCTTTTCAGCGGCTTCCTTCAGGCGCTGCAACGCAAGCTTGTCGTTGCGCAGGTTGATGCCCTGCTCCTTCTGGAACTCGTCCGCGAGGTAGCCCACGAGGCGCATGTCGAAGTCTTCGCCGCCGAGGAAGGTGTCGCCGTTGGTCGACTTCACCTCGAACACGCCGTCGCCGATTTCGAGAATGGAAATATCGAACGTGCCGCCGCCGAGGTCGTACACGGCGATGGTGCCGGCCTTGGTCTTGTCGAGGCCATAGGCCAGCGCAGCCGCGGTCGGCTCGTTGATGATGCGCAGCACTTCAAGGCCCGCGATCTTGCCGGCATCCTTGGTGGCCTGGCGCTGGGCGTCGTTGAAGTAAGCGGGAACGGTGATAACAGCCTGGTCGACCTTCTGGCCGAGATGGGCTTCCGCGGTCTCCTTCATCTTCTGCAAGATGAACGCCGAGACCTGCGAGGGCGAGTAGGTCTGGCCGTCGGCCTCGACCCAGGCGTCGCCGTTGGAAGCCTTCACGATCTTGTACGGAACGAGCTTCTTGTCCTTCTCGACCATCGGGTCGTCGTAGCGGCGGCCGATCAGGCGCTTCACTGCGAAGAACGTACGCTCCGGATTGGTCACGGCCTGGCGCTTGGCAGGCTGGCCGACGAGGCGCTCACCGTCGTCGGTCACGGCGACGATCGAAGGCGTCGTGCGCATGCCCTCGGAATTCTCGATGACTTTGGCGTTCTTGCCGTCCATTACGGCGACGCACGAATTCGTGGTGCCGAGGTCGATCCCAATGACCTTTCCCATGGTCCTGATATCCTTCTTTTTGCGGCAGGTTGGCTGGGCCCAGAAGGCACCCGAACCGAAACCCCCTAAGATCAAACATTCGCGATATTGCGATGGTTGAGGCTCATATAGGAGGGGGGGAGGGGCCCGCAAGGACCGAACGCAACTTTGGGCCGTGAAAACATTGGGTTTTGGAAGATCGTATCCGCCCCTCCAGCCCTTGCGGGTGAGGAAATATTAACGGGTTCGGAGATCGACCGGCCGCCCGTCGCCATCAGCGGCCCGGCCCTGTTACCGGGGCGCCAAACCCGCTAAAAGGCGGCCGGCCGGACAGCTTCGCCATGGGGCTGCTTCGCGCGATAAAGCGGCCCAAAGGCCGACCATCGTACGGCCTCAATGTGAACCAAACAGAGTGCCCATGAAGCTGACCCGCTCCCTCGCTGCGCTGGCCCTCCTCGTCGCCACGGCATTTCCGGCGCTCGCCGCCGATGCCGTCTATCCGCCCGGCTTGCGTCTCGGCATGGTGCCTCTGGTCGGCCTCAGCAAGGCCAAGACCTTTCCGGGCTTCGAGAGCGAGGATGGCAGCGTCAAGGTGCTGATCACCGAGCTGCCGCCGGCGGCCTATAACGAAGTCGTCAGCGCCTTCAACGCCAATCCGGCCGGCGCCAATGGCGTCAAGCCGGACAAGATCGAGACATCAGCGGGCCTTGCGTATTTTACCACCGAAAGTGCCAAGGCTGGCGACACGCTGGTGAAGCGCTATTCGATGATCGTGCCGGGCACCGGCTTCTCCGGCTATGTCGCGGTGCAAATCCCCGAGAACGCTTCGAAGATCTACACCGACGAGGCGGTGCGGCAGATGTTTGCGACTGCCGTCATCCGCAAGGAGGTGTCGGCTGACGAGCAGATCGGGCTGTTGCCGTTCAAGATCACCGATCTCGCCGGCTTCAAGGATATCCGCACGCTGGTGCCGGGCTCGAGCATCATCCTGGCCGATGGCAATGAGAGCTCGGGCTATGAATCCAAGCCGTTCATGATCCTCGGCCTGATCGGCGCCACCCCGCAGGCCGCCGACGACCGCGCGCGCTTCGCCCAGGAGGCGGCGCTTCAAATCGCCGGCTTGCGCGAAACCAAGGTCACTATGTCGGAGCCGATCCGCATCAACGGCCAGCCGGGCTTCGAGACCCGGATCGACGGCGTCAGCGGCAGGGACAAGATCCCGGTGACGGTGGTGCAGTGGATCCGCTTCGGCGGCGGCACCTCGCTGCGCATCATCGCCAGCGCCCCGCGCGACCAGTGGTCCGACGCCTTCACCCGCTTCCGCGCCGTGCGCGACGGCATCCAGCCGAAGGGGTAGAAAACGGGGGGCTGACAGCCCAACCACTCACCAAACCCGGCCGCATTTTCGGGCTTTCGTTCGTACACGAACGGAACTAGGCTTGCCTGCATTGGATCAGGTTTTGGATCATCCTGGAGGGGAGGCGGACGATGCTTAATCGACGACAGATCTTGGCCGCGATGGGAACGACGGCGCTTGTGGCCCTTGCTCCATCGGCACTGTTTGCAGCAGCTGCGATCAAGCCGGACGACAGCTCCGCGCTGCTCGTGATCGACGTGCAAAACTGCTTCCTGCCGGGCGGCAGCCTTGCGGTGAAGGAAGGCGAGCAGGTCGTGCCCGTCATCAATAAAATGGCGAAGGCATTTTCGAACGTGGTGATGACGCAGGACTGGCACACGCCCGGCCACATCTCGTTCGCGTCGGTGCATTCCGGCAAGAAGCCGTTCGAGACCATCGACCTGCCCTATGGCAAGCAGGTGCTGTGGCCCGACCATTGCGTGCAGGGCACCGAGGGCGCCTCGCTGTCGAAGGATCTCTCGATCCCGCAGGCCGAGCTCATCATCCGCAAGGGCTTTCACAAGGACGTCGACAGCTATTCGGCGTTCCTCGAAGCCGACGGCAAGACAACGACCGGCCTTGCCGCCTATCTGAAGTCGCGCAAGATCAAGCGCGTCTTCGTCGCGGGTCTCGCCACGGATTTCTGTGTCGCCTGGACCGCGCTCGATGCGCGCAAGGCGGGTTTTGAGGTCTATGTCGTGGAGGACGCCTGCCGCGGCATCGACACGCAGGGCTCGCTGGCCAAGGCCTGGGCCGACATGGCCAAGGCCGGCGTGAAGCGGATTCAGTCGAGCGATATTGCGTTGAGCGCGTAAGACTGGACGATCGTCATTCCGGGGCGGCTCGCAGAGCCGAACCCGGAATCTCGAGATTCTCAGGTGCGCAATTGCGCACCGTAGTTCGATGCTGCGCATCGCCCCGGAATGACTTCATCGCTCAGTTCGCCTCGTTGCTGTTCGCAGCAGGCGCGGCCTTTGCGCCGCCCTTGGCGACGCCGACCAGCGCCGGCCGCAGCACGCGCTCGCCGATGGTGTAGCCGGCCTGCATGACCTGCACGACGGTGCCCGTGGGCACCGACGCATCGGGCACTTCGTACATCGCCTGATGGAAGTTGGGGTCGAACTTCTGACCCTGGGGATCGAGCTTCTTCACACCATGCTTTTCCAGTGCGTTGAGCAGCGAACGCTCGGTGAGCTCGACGCCCTCGATCAGCGCGGTCAGACCGGGATCGGCGGCGGCGCGCGCCTCGGCCGGAACGGCGTCGAGCGCGCGCTGGAGATTGTCGGCGATCTCGAGCACATCGCGGGCAAAGCCGGTGATGCCGTAGAGTCGGGCATCGGCGACCTCCTTGGTGGTGCGCTTGCGCAGGTTTTCCATCTCGGCCAGCGTCCGCAGCATGCGGTCACGGGCCTCGGCGGCTTCCTTCTGCAACGTCTCCACCGAACCCGGCTCGGGATCGTCGGGCATGATGTAGGGCTTTGACACCACGGGCTCGCCGGTCGCGGCAGTCGTGTCTTCGGGTTGCCGGGTTGGATCGGTCATCGGCTGCTTCTCGAACTCGCTCAAGGGGAGGTTTTCTGGCCCGGATATCGTGCTTCGGGCGCTGAAAATCAAGCGCCCGTGATCGGCTCAAATGCCGGTCAGCCTCCCACCAGGCGACTGACGATACGGGCGGCGTAATCCACGGTCGGGATCACGCGGGCATAATTCAGCCGCGTCGGCCCGATCACGCCCAAAACGCCGACGATGCGGCCGGCGGCATCCCGGTAGGGCGAGATGATGGTGGAAGAGCCCGATAGCGAAAACAGCTTGTTCTCGCTGCCGATGAAGATCCTGACACCTTCAGCGGTTTCGGCGCGCCCGAGCAGGTCGATCACGCCGCGCTTGGTCTCGAGATCGTCGAACAGCAGCCTGACACGCTCGAGATCCTCCAGCGCATGCAGATCTTCCAATAGATTGGCATGGCCGCGGACGATGAGCTGACGGTCCTCGTTCTCGCCGCCCGACCAGCTCGCGATCCCGGCCGAGATCACCTTTTGGGTCAGCTGATCGAGCTCGGCGCGAGCTTCCGCGAGCGCGGTTTCCAGCTCGAGCCGCGCCTCGGCGAGCGTGCGGCCGCGGATCCGCGCGTTGAGGAAATTGCCGGCTTCAGTGATGGCCGAGGAGGGAACCCCCGGCGGCAGCGTCAGCACGCGGTTTTCGACCTGGCCGTCCTCGCCGACCAGGATCACCAGCGCCTGCTCGGGTTCCAATCGGACGAATTCGATGTGCTTCAGCCGCGTATTGGACTTCGGCGTCAGAACGACGGCTGCGGTGCGGGTGAGGCCGGACAGCCGCGTCAGCGCCTGGTCCAGCGCCGCCTCGACCGATTGGGCCTGGCCGACCGAGGTCAGCTGGCTCTGGATCGACTGCCGCTCGGCCTCGTTGAGGTCGCCGACCTGCATCAAGGCGTCGACAAAGAAGCGCAGGCCGAGTTCCGTCGGCAAGCGGCCGGCCGAGGTGTGCGGCGCATAGATCAGCCCGAGCTGTTCCAGATCGGCCATGACGTTGCGGACCGAGGCCGGCGACAGCGGCATCGCGATCAAGCGGGAAATGTTGCGCGAGCCAACCGGTTCGCCAGTCGCGAGATAGCTTTCGACAATTTGACGAAAGATGTCGCGGGAGCGCTCGTTGAGCTGGGCGAGGCCTGCGCGCGGCGCGATCAGATGGATCGGATCGTGATGGGCCACAGACGGTAACTCCTCTCAGATGCACATAATTTGTCCATCCAGGACGGTTCTGACAAGCGTCGCGTTTGCGGGGTGGATATCGGGGGGTGAAAAAGCCTTGCTGCCCACCCTGACCCCACCTACAAGCACCGCGAACAGCCCTACCCCACAAGTTCTAGACCATGAGTTCTGGAGGATTTCCCATGCGGCCAAGCCGCCGTGCGCCCGACGAATTGCGCCCCGTGACGCTGGAGCGCGGCGTGGTCAAATATGCGGAAGGCTCCTGCCTGGTGAAATTCGGCGACACCCATGTGCTCGTCACCGCCACCCTGGAAGACCGCCTGCCGCCATGGCTGAAGGGCCAGGGGCGCGGCTGGGTCACCGCCGAATACGGCATGCTGCCGCGCGCCACCTCCGAACGCACCCGCCGCGAAGCCTCCGCAGGCAAGCAGAGCGGCCGCACCGTCGAGATCCAGCGCCTGATCGGCCGCTCGCTTCGCACCATCGTCGATCTCGAAGCGCTCGGTGAGCGCCAGATCACGGTCGATTGCGACGTGCTGCAGGCCGACGGCGGCACCCGCACCGCCTCGATCACCGGCGCCTGGGTCGCACTCGCCGATTGCATCAACTGGATGAAGGCGCGCAACATGGTCAAGGCCAACGTGATGCGCGACAACGTCGCCGCGATCTCCTGCGGCATCTACAACGGCACGCCGGTGCTCGATCTCGACTATGCCGAGGATTCGGAGGCCGAGACCGACGCCAATTTCGTCATGACCGGCGATGGCCGCATCATCGAGGTGCAGGGCACCGCGGAACGCGAGCCGTTCACGCAGGACGAGTTCCTGAAGCTGATCGCTCTCGCTCAAAAGGGCATCGCGCGGCTGGTGGACTTGCAGAAACTGGCTGTCGCGTAGTCAATAGGCCCATGCACCGCCGAATCACCGGAAAGCTCGTCATCGCCACCCACAATCCCGGCAAGCTCGCCGAGATGAAGGAGCTGCTCGCGCCTCACGGCATCGAGGTGGTGTCGGCCGGTGAGCTCGGCCTTTCCGAGCCTGACGAGATCGGCAACGACTTCCGCAGCAATGCCGCGATCAAGGCGATCGCGGCGGCGCAGGCGACCGGGCTGCCTGCTTTCGCCGACGATTCCGGCATCGTGGTCGACGCGCTCGATGGCGCACCGGGCATCTACAGCGCGCGCTGGGCCGGTCCAAACAAAGACTTCGGCGCCGCGATGGCGCAGATCGAGCGCCTGTTGCAGGAGCGCGGTGCCATCAAGCCCGACAAGCGCAAGGCCCATTTCGTCTCCGCGCTCTGCGTCGCCTGGCCCGATCATCATCTCGAAGAGGTCGAGGCGCGCGTCGACGGCACGCTGGTATGGCCGCCACGCGGCACTTCCGGCTTCGGTTACGATCCGATGTTCCTGCCCGACGGTCATACGCGCACTTTTGGCGAGATGGAGAGCATCGAGAAGCACGGCCTGCCGCCGCTCGGCCTCGGCCTGTCGCACCGCGCCCGCGCCTTCGTGAAACTGGCGGAGATCTGCCTTGAGCCGCGCTGACAAGGATGCGTTCGGCGTCTACGTGCACTGGCCGTTCTGCCTGTCGAAGTGCCCCTATTGCGACTTCAACAGCCATGTCCGCCACGCAGCGATCGACGAGGCGCGCTTTGCTTCGGCCTTTGCGCGCGAGATCGCGACGACCGCCGCGCGCGCACCCGGCCGCGAGGTCACCTCGATCTTCCTCGGCGGCGGCACGCCGTCGCTGATGCAGCCGGCCACCGTCGGCGCCGTGCTGGAGGCCATCGCCAAGCACTGGAGCGTCGCCAACGATGTCGAAGTCACGCTGGAAGCAAACCCGACCAGTGTGGAAGCCACGCGCTTTGCCGGCTATCGCTCGGCCGGCGTCAATCGCGTCTCGCTCGGCGTGCAGGCGCTTGACGACGCCTCGCTGAAAGCGCTCGGCCGCATGCATAGCGCGCGCGAAGCGCTCGATGCCGTCGCCATCGCGCGCCGCTCGTTCGATCGCTACTCGTTCGACCTGATCTACGCCCGCCCCGACCAGACGCCGGCGATGTGGGCGGAGGAGCTGCGTCTCGCCATCGGTGAAGCGGCCGAGCATCTGTCGCTCTATCAGCTCACCATCGAAGAGGGCACGCCGTTCTTCGGCCTGCACCAGGCCGGCAAGTTGAAGACGCCGGACGAGGCGGTTGCGCGCGCGCTCTACGACGTGACGCAGGAGACCTGCGACAGGCTGGGGCTGCCCGCCTACGAGATCTCCAACCACGCACGGCGCGGCGCCGAGTGCCGGCACAATCTGGTGTATTGGCGCGGCGAGGAATATGCCGGCATCGGCCCCGGCGCCCATGGCCGCCTCGACATCGACGGTATCAGGCACGCCACCGCCACCGAGAAGCGCCCGGAAGCCTGGCTGATGCGGGTCGAGACCAATGGCGACGGCGTCGTCACCGACGATCTCCTCAACAGCGAAGAACGCGCCGACGAATTTTTGCTGATGGGGTTGCGTTTGGCCGAAGGTATCGACCCCGAGCGCTACAAGGCCCTCTCGGGCCGACCGCTTGACCCCAAGCGCATCTCGCTGCTGCGCGAGGAAGGCGCAATCACGGTCGATGCGACGGGCCGCTTGCGCGTGACCAGCAGCGGATTTCCGGTGCTCGATGCCGTGGTCGCGGATCTCGCGGCGTAGCGAGATCTCGTAGGGTGGGCAAAGGCGCGCCCTTCGCGCGCCGTGCCCACCATGTCTCTCGACCTTTAGGCGTCAAAGGCGCATTCTTGTGGACGTTCATCTGGTCTTTCCTTGGAACGTTGAAGCTTCGCAACCTCAGCTTCCTCGGTTCAGACCAGATGGACAACCTCCTGAAACACCAAAGCTAACCCACCCTACGGCACCGTCGTGCTGGCTACGCCCCAAAGCTCTTCGGCGAGCCCGCGACCGCAACACCGCCCCCTGTCGTCACCTTCATCACCGCAAGTCCGCGCTCGTTGGTGCCGTCGGCACGGAAGCGGAACAGGCCGTCGATGCCGGCGAAACCCGAGGGATTGGTGAGCACGTCGGACGAGAAGCGCGTGGTGCCTTGCGTGCGCGCGAGCGCGGCGACCAGCGCCACCGCGTCATAGGCAAGCGTCGCGGTCCGGATCGGCTCGGCGCCGTATTTGGTGCGATAGCGGCCGGAGAAGGCGCGAAAGCCGGCCGGATCGGGCGCGGCGTAGAGTCCGCCTTGCAAGTTTGGGCTGGCATAGACACGCGGACTGTCCCACAGGCCGGTGCCGAGCAACTGGATGTTGCGCAAATTCGCGCCGGCCGCGGTCATCGCATCGGCGACCGCAACCACGGCATCGCCGTCATCGGCAATGAACAGCGCATCCGCACTGCCGAGCTGCTGCGCCACTGATCGCGCCGGCGTGGCACGATCGGCGCCGTATTTCTCGAATGCGACGATGCGCCCGCCGCGCCTGGGCACGGCTGCCTTCACCGCGGCTTCGACCACGTTGCCATAGGCGTTATCAGGCACCAGCACGGCGACCGAGCGTTTTCCGATGCTGGCGGAATATTCGATGATGCGATTGACGTCGGATTCCGGCAGGAAGCTCAGCAGATAGACGCCGCGGCCGGCGATGCTGGAATCGGTCGAGAAGGCGATCACCGAAATGCCGCGCGTGCGCGCGACCTGGGCCACCGCCGGCACCGACTGCGCGAACAGCGGTCCCAGAATGATCTCGGCGCCTTCATCCACCGCCTGCTGCGCGCCGGCTTGGGCGCCCTGCGGGCTGCCATTGTCGTCCTTGATCAGGAGCTGGATGTTCGGGTTCTGGAACTCGGCCAGCGCCATCTCGGCGGCATTGCGCATGGATTGCGCCGCGAGCCCGGCATTGCCGGCGGCCGAGAGCGGCAGGATAACGGCGACCTTCACGCCGCCGGTGCCGGCGGTCGTCCCCTGCTGCGGCGGACCGGCCGGCTGGGCCGGCGGCGGCGAGGAGCTCGAGAAGGGATTGGAGAACTGGCTGAGGCTTTGCTGCACACCGGCGCAGGCGGACAATAGCGGCGTGCCGAGCAGCAGGCCAAGCGCACTCCGCCGGGTCGCCCCTGACATCAGGCGCCCCTGGACGGGAGACTTCAGATCACGCGGGCCCACCATCTCAGCTTCTCTTCTGACCGGCCGCTCGCGCCAGTCACGATACTCTTTCCGCGACACAGGGTGCGGATTCAGGCATATTGTCGGCAAATAGTTAACCAAAACAAAAGGATAATGACCGCTTAACGCGATCCTCCTCCTTTCCTGGCTTGCTGTCCGCCGTCCGTCACGAAAGCATCAAGACGCCGTTTCCGCCGCGAATATGGCGCTGACGCTCCACTCCCTCTGGAATGTGATGCCGGATGGATCACATTCCAGTCCTTCCTCGCCCCGCTTCAATATCCCAGCCAGGCATGATCTTTTTCGAGGGGCCGGTTCCCAGCCCCTGACATCATGCCTAAGTTCATCTCATTATGCGCGCAAAGCCGGCCCCGATAAATACGACTGAAGCCACTGACGCCGCCTCGCGCGGGTTCTCCATCGATGCCCACCGGCTGGTGGCACCGAAGCTGCCGGCCGGCCTCTATCTGGTGGCGACCCCCATCGGCAATCTCGGTGACATCACGCTGCGCGCGCTGCAAACGCTGGCCGCCGTCGACATCATCGCCTGCGAGGACACAAGGATCACGCGGCGGCTGACCGAGCGTTACGACATCGCGGCGCAGCTCAAGCCATATCACGAGCACAATGCCGAGGCCGCGCGGCCCAGGATCCTGGAGGCGCTCGCGGCCGGCGGCTCGGTCGCGCTGGTGTCGGACGCCGGCACGCCGCTGATTTCCGATCCCGGCTACAAGCTGGTGCGGGAGGTCTGCGCCGCCGGTCATGTGGTCTATGCGCTGCCCGGTCCCTCCTCGGTGCTGGCGGCGCTGTCGGTCGCGGCGCTGCCGACCGACCGCTTCTTCTTCGAAGGCTTCCTGCCGGCGAAATCCGCCGCGCGGCGCTCGCGCCTCGCCGAGCTCGCCCGCATCGATGCGACGCTGGTGATGTTCGAATCCGGCAACCGTGTGCAGGATACGCTCGCCGAGCTCTCTGAAATCATGGGTGCGCGCGAGGCCGCGATCTGCCGCGAGCTGACCAAGCTGCATGAGGAGATTTCGCGCGCAACGCTGAGCGAGCTCGCGCGCGCGGCCGACACGCTGGAGACGCGCGGCGAATTCGTGCTGGTGATCGCCCCGCCTGCCGCGGATGCCGACGTGCTGACCGCGGACGCGCTGGACGATCTGTTGCGCACACAGCTCGCCACCCACAGCGTCAAGGATGCGGTTGCGCATGCCGTCGCACTCTCGGGGCGGCCGCGCCGCGAGGTTTATGCCCGCGCGCTCGAGCTCGCCAAGGACTTGCGGAGCGGCGATGACGAGGATTAAGGGCGTCCAGGAATCTGAACAAGAACCTGAACAGGAACCCAAACGGGAACCGAAGATCGCCTCGCCCGAGCGCGTCGCCGCGTTCCGCACCGGAATCTCCGCCGAGAGCCGTGCGGCAGCCTACTTGATGGCGAAGGGCTACCGCATTCTCGCAAAACGCTACCGCACGGCGCATGGCGAGATCGACCTCGTGGCGCGCCGCCGCAACCTGATCGCCTTCGTCGAGGTCAAGGCGCGCGCCAGCCTCGACGAGGCCGCCTATGCGGTGACGCCGCGCCAGCAGCGACGCATCATCGATGCCGCGCAGGGCTGGCTTGTCGCGCATCCCGAGCATGCGGAATTCGAATTGCGATTCGATGCCATGCTGATTGCGCCGCGATCGCTTCCGCGCCATGTGTTGGCGGCATTCGACGCCTCGACCTGAAAGGCAGACCATGAAACTCAACATCGCCGTCCAGATGGACCCCATCGCCCGCATCAACATCAAGGGCGATTCCACCTTTGCGCTGCTTCTGGAAGCGCAGAAGCGCGGCCACGGCCTGTCCTATTACACCCCCGACAAGCTCTCGATGGTCGGCGAGGAGATCGTCGCGCCGGTGCAGCCGCTGACGGTGCGCGACGAGCCTGGCGATCATTTCACCCTCGGCGAGCCCAGGCGCGAGGCGCTGAACGGCTTTGACGTGGTGCTGCTGCGCCAGGACCCGCCATTCGACCTCGCCTACATCACCTCGACGCATCTGCTCGAGCGCATCCATCCGAAGACGCTGGTCGTCAACGATCCCGCTTCGGTGCGCAACGCGCCCGAAAAGCTGTTCGTGATGAATTTTCCGCAGCTGATGCCGCCGACCCTGATCTCGCGCGACCTGGAGGAGATCAACGCGTTCCGCGACAAGCATGGTGCCGTGGTGATGAAGCCGCTGCACGGCCATGGCGGCGCCGCGGTGTTCCGCGTGATGCCGCAGGACATGAATTTCGGCTCGCTGTACGACATGTTCTCGGTGACGTTCAAGGAGGCCTGGGTGATCCAGCAGTTCATCCCCGAGGTGAAGCATGGCGACAAGCGCATCATCCTGGTCGATGGCGAGTTCGCCGGCGCGGTCAACCGCGTGCCGGCGACCGACGACCTCCGCTCCAACATGGTGCGCGGCGGCGCGGCCAAGGAGACCGAGCTGACGCCGCGCGAGCGCGAGATCTGCGCCACCGTGGGACCTGCGCTACGCGAGCGAGGCCTGCTATTCGTCGGCATCGACGTCATCAACGGCAACCTCACCGAGATCAACGTGACCTCGCCCACCGGCATCCGCGCCATCGCGCGGCTCGGCGGGCCTGACGTGGCGGCGAAGATCTGGGACGTGATCGAGCAGAAGCGGGCGAAGTAGCTTCGTAACCCGAAGCGCGAAACCATCCCCGTCACCCTGAGGTGGCCGCTTCTTCAGCGGCCCTCGAAGGGCGACGGCCCAGCTCTCTCCTCGCATCAGCGGTGGTCGTTCATCCTTCGAGGCTCACCTTGCGATGCGTCGCATCGCAAGCCTCGCACCTCAGGATGACGGATTGCCCACCGTAGTCTCCATGACCGCGCGGCGTCACCCGCTCGCTCGCTAACCACCCATTCACCATGACGCCCCGCGTTCTCATCCGAACGCGGCAGCAAACCCGCGTGTTTCTACGGGCCATCGCGCCACCGGGATAACTTGGCATTCACCATCTGCCCAAAACCCGCGATGTCACTGGCCGTCACACTCGGCCTCGCAACACCCCTTATACTTTTACTCCCTACTCATCGATGCCTGGGGAACCCGCCACGTGCGGTCCGAGTGCCCCGCGTAAGAGTAGAAGCGTATGAACACCGCACGCATTGTCGTTCTCGTCATTGCGCTCGGCGCCGGCGGCGTCGCTGCGTATCTGGCCAGCGGTTACGACAACAAGCCCGCGCCTGTTGTCCCTGTCGTCGAGAAGCTGCCGACGGTCGATGTGCTCGTCGCCAAATCCGACATCCAGCTCGGCCAGGCGGTCAAGGCCGAGGATCTGCAATGGCAGACCTGGCCGCAAGCGACCGCCAGCAGCGCCTTCATCCGCCGCGACAGCAGGCCCGACGCCCAGACGCAGATCGCCGGCTCGATCGCGCGCGTGCCCTTGATGCAGGGCGAGCCGATCCGCGAGCAGAAGCTCGTCAAGGCCGACGGCTCCGGCTTCATGGCCGCGATCCTGCCCTCCGGCATGCGGGCCGTATCGACCGAGATTTCAGCAGAGACCGGCGCCGGCGGCTTTATCCTGCCGAACGACCGCGTCGACATCGTCCTGACGCGCCGCCTGAAGAATCCCGACGGCCCCAACGGCCAGACCGGCGGCAATGACCTCGTCCTGTCGGAAGTCATCCTGACCAACATCCGCGTGCTCGCGATCGATCAGGCGCCGAAGGAAAAGGACGGCCAGAACGCCGTGCTCGGCAAGACCGTGACGCTCGAGCTCCGGCCCGACCAGGTCGCGACGCTCTCGGCCTCGCGCCAGGGCGGCACGCTGACGCTCGCATTGCGCAGCATTGCCGATGCCAACGCCTCCGACGGCGGACCGGAAGAACAGGCACTCAAGCAGCGCCAGACCGGCGTGAACGTGATCCGCTACGGCGTACAGGCGCGGCAGCTGACGTCACAGAAGTGATGGAGACATGATGAACTACGGGGATGATTGGACGGGCGTGCGCATTCGGGGGAAGCGCGCAAGCTCGTTCTGGGCAGGGGCTGTCATGCTGCTGGGGCTGGTCGCAGCCCCGGACCTCGTCCGCGCTGCGGATGCGCCGGTCGGAGACCAGGTGCCGATACAGGCGCCGGACCTCGGCGTGGCGCCGGTTGCAACCATTGCGTCGGCAAGGACGCGCTCGCTGTCGCTTGGCGTCGGCAAGTCGGTCGTCATCGACCTGCCGCGCGAGGTGAAGGACGTGCTGGTGGCCGACCCCAAGATCGCCAATGCGGTGATCCGCTCGTCGCAGCGCGCCTATATCATCGGCGCCCAGGTCGGTCAGACCAACGTGGTGTTCTTCACCGCCGACGGCCAGCAGGTCGCCTCCTACGACATCGCGGTGAAGCGCGATCTCAATGGCATGCGCACGGCGCTGCGCGCTTCCCTGCCCGGCGTGCAGATCGAGGGCGTCGGCGACAGCGTGATGCTGACCGGCTCGGTGGCGAGCCCGGTCGAGGCCCAGCAGGCCGGCGACGTCGCCGCAAAGCTCGTCGGCGGCGCCGACAAGGTCGTCAACAACATCGTCGTGCGTGGCCGCGACCAGGTGATGCTGAAAGTCGTGGTCGGCGAAGTCCGCCGCGACATTGTCAAGCAATTGGGTGTCGACCTCAGCGCCAGCCTCAATGCCGGCACCGCGGTCGTGAACTTCAACAATTCGAACCCGTTCTCGGTCTCCGGCGGTCCCCTGGTCAGCAGCAACGGGCTCGGCGTCACCGGCCTCGCCAAGGGCGTTGCCACCGTGAACGCCACCATGCGCGCGATGGAAACCGCAGGCGTGATGCGCACGCTGGCCGAGCCGAGCCTGACCGCGATCTCGGGTGAATCGGCGACCTTCATTGCCGGCGGCGAATTCCCGATCCCCGGCGGCTATGCCTGCGATCCGGTCACCCATGTCTGTACCACCCAGGTCACCTACAAGAAATTCGGCATCTCCCTGAACTTCACCCCGGTCGTGCTGAGCGAGGGCCGCATCAGCCTGCGCGTGATGACCGAGGTCTCGGAGTTGTCGAACACGAATGCGATCACATTGACCCAGGCGGTGTCCGGCAGCACCAACAACTCGATCACCATCCCCTCGGTCCAGACCCGCCGCGCCGAGACCACGCTGGAAATCCCGTCGGGCGGCTCGATGGCGATGGCCGGCCTGATCCAGCAGCAGACCAAGCAGGCCGTCAACGGCCTTCCCGGCGTCGACCAGATCCCGATCCTCGGCGCGCTGTTCCGCAGCCAGGACTACGTCAACAACGAGACCGAGCTGATGGTGATCGTGACGCCCTATGTGGTGCGCGCGGTCGCCCAGAAGGAATTGTCGCGGCCCGATGACGGCTTCGCGCCCTCCTCGGATGCGCAATCGGCGCTGCTCGGGCGCATGAACCGGCTTTACGGCATCGCGCGCCGCGTCGATCCGATCGACGGCGACAGGGGCGATTTCGGCTTCATCATCGACTGACACGGACGGTTCGGGGACCGGGGCGAGACACGGGGCAAGAGGGGACCAGGCGATGACGAAGACATCAGATCGACGTCGCAATTTGCGCATCGCGCTCGCGCTGACGGGGCTGTCCGTCTTGCTCGGGGCCTGCAACACCACGGGCGAGGTCGTCACCACGCAGACGGTGCCGACCGACTACCGCATGCGTCATCCGATCGCGGTGCAGGAAGGCAAGCGCTCGATCGTGATCTTCGTCGGCAAGGCGCGCGGCGGTCTGTCGGCCGCGCAGCACGCCGACGTGATGGGCATCGCCCAGGACTGGGTCCGCGAGGGCAGCGGCTCGGTCGTCGTCGACGTGCCGATCGACACCGCAAATTCGCGCGCAGCTGCTGCGACCTATCACGAGATCCGCACTGTTCTGGGCAGCGGCGGCGTACCGTCGCGCGCCATCGTCCAGCATTCCTATCGCCCTGAAGATCCCGGCCTGCTGCCGACCATCCGCCTGAGCTATTCCAAGATCACTGCGGTCGCCGGTCCTTGCGGGCTGTGGCCCGAGGACGTGGGTCCGTCGATTCTCGATCCCGGCTACAACGAGAACCGGCCCTATTTCAATTTCGGCTGCGCCAGCCAGCGCAACCTTGCGGCCATGATCGACAACCCCGCCGATCTCGAGCAGCCGCGCGCGGAGACGCCGGTCTATACGGCGCGGCGTGACATCGCTTTCGACCGCTACCGCAAGGGCAACCCGACCGCGACCACCTATCCCGAGTCTGACAAGGCCAAACTCAGCGACACAGGCAAATGACTGAGATCCACGACGACGAAGAGACGGACGATCCGCGCCACCCCGAGGACCACATCGCGCCGGTTCCCCGCATCTCGGTGCAGGCCTTTTGCGAGACCGAGCAGACGCTCGCCGCGGTGACCGCGGCCGGCCAGGATCGCCGTCTCGCCAAAGCGCATCTCACCGCCAAGAGCGGCGGACTTGCCGCGGCCATCGAAGTCTATGACACGATGCCGACGCCGAACGTCATCGTGATCGAATCCGACGGCACGCGCGACATCCTCGAAGGTCTCGACGACCTCGCCGGCGTCTGCGATCCCGGCACGCGCGTGGTCGTGATCGGCAATCCCGGCGACACCGCGCCCTATCGCGAGCTGGTGCGGCGCGGCGTCAACGACTACGTGGTCGGGCCGGTCGAGACCATCGACGTGGTGCGCTCGATCTGCAGCCTGTTCTCGGCCTCGGAAGCCATCATCACCGGCCGCATCATCGCGGTGGTTGGCGCCAAGGGCGGCGTCGGCGCCTCCACGGTCGCACACAACGTGGCCTGGACCATCGCGCGCGACCTCGCGCTCGATTCGGTCGTGATCGACCTCGACCTCGCCTTCGGCACCGCCGGGCTCGACTACAACCAGGATCCGGCGCAGGGCATCGCCAATGCGGTGCTGTCGCCTGACAGGCCCGACACAGCGCTGATGGAGCGCCTGCTCGCCAAATGCACCGAGCATCTCAGCCTGCTTGCGGCGCCCGCCGCACTCGATCGCGTCTATGATTTCGGCGCGGAAGCGTTCGATGCGATCTTCGACACGCTGCGCATGACCACGCCCTGCATCGTGCTCGACATTCCGCATCAATGGTCGGCCTGGACCAAGCGCGCCCTCGTCAACGCCGACGACATCGTCATCGTGGCCGAGCCGGATCTCGCCAATTTGCGCAACACCAAGAACATGCTGACGGTGCTGAAAGCGGCGCGGCCGAACGACCGGCCGCCGCTCTACTGCATCAACCAGGTCGGCATGCACAAGCGCGCCGAGATCGAGGTCAAGGCGTTCGCCAAGACCATGGAAAGCCAGCCGCTCGCGGTGATTCCGTTCGATTCGAAACTGTTCTCGACCGCGGCCAATAACGGCCAGATGATCGCGGAGGTCTCCAAGAGCCACCGCACCACCGAGCTGTTCCAGATCATGGCCAACCGGCTCGCCGGGCGCGGCGAGGTGAAGAAACCGAAGCGCTCGCTGCTCGGACCGCTGCTGAAGAAGCTGAAGGGCAAAACCGGGCGCGGATCCGCGCCGCATCGCAAGGCGTCGTAGGCATCAAACAGCGGCGGCGGATTATTTCTCCGCCCGCTGCTGCTGCTTCTTCGCCAGCAGCTGCCGCAGCGCCGTGATCTTGGCCGCGGCCTGGTCCGGCGGCAGATCGGCCTTCACGAGGATTTCGGCCTCGGTCTCGCGACCCTGCAATCCCAGCACCAGCGCGAGATTGGTACGGATCCGCGCATTGTTCTGATTGCGCTGATAGGCGCGGCCGAGCACCTGTTCGGCCTTCGGCAGATTGTTTTGCAGCATGTAGGACAGGCCGAGATTGGACAGCACGGTCGGCTCCTCGGGCACAATCTTCAGCGCTGCGGCGTAATATTGCTGCGCTTCCTCGTTGCGGCCGAGCTGGTCGAGCGCCGCACCCTGCGCCGACAGGATGCGCCAGTCAGGATCCTCGGGCGAATGCGCGCGGCCCAGCACGTCAAAAGCCTGCTGGAAATTTCCATTGTCGGCGAGCGCACGGCCATAGCCGGCGAGCAGCGCCTTGTTGCTGGGATGGGCGAGCACCGCCTGCTCGAACACGGCAACGGCCTGGGCATGCTGGCCGCTGTCGCGCAGCGCCTTGCCATATTCGAGAACGATATTGGGATTATCAGGCTTGGCGCGATAGCGCTCGCGCAAGGCGGCCATCTCCGGCTTGCCGTCGGCTGCGGCGACAGGTTCGGGCCGGCCGCCGAGCGCACCGGTCACGTCATCCAGGCCGGTGGTCTGGCAGCCGCCGAGGGCAAGCACCGCGAGCGCGGGAAGCAGGAATCTCGCCGGGGACAAGGCAAGGGACGAACGCTTGAACATACTCTGATCACCGCCGGCGGACTGATCAGAGATGCTTCACCGATTAACGCTAAAGTCCCGTTAAGGACGCCTGCCCCTTGGGCCTAATCGGTAAATTCCGCACCGAACTCGCAGCCGATGCGCCAGCGCAGGCGGCATTGGCGGGAGTAATCCGGCGCGAAGATGATCGTGAACTGCGGCGGCACTTCGAGAAATTCCGCCACCACTTTCACGCCCCCGTCCGAAATATCGGTGATCGTGCAGTCCCGAGGCAGCGAGCCCGCGCCAAAATGAATCTTGGCCAGCCGGCTGCACACCCGACGTTCGCTTCTGCGGCGATTTGCAAGCATTTGAATTCTTCACCCGTTAGATCACGGCCCATCCCGCATCCTCAGGAGTAGCGGACATGTGTTGGGATGTGCTGAGCGCAGCCACTCGCATTCGAGGCGTAGTCGAAGCTTAATGTCCTGATCCCGTTTACCTGAAGTTAGGGGGCCGGCGGCCCTCGCCCATGTTCCTGTATTGTTCTTGTCAGGGCGGTTGCTGTCTGCTACCCTTGATTGTGCAAGGGGGCAGCATGGTCCAGCGGGTTTCGACAGTCGCCTTTGAGGGCATAGAGGCCCGCGCGGTCGACGTGCAGGTGCAGGTCGCGCCGGGCCTGCCGGCCTTCGCCATCGTCGGCCTGCCTGACAAGGCGGTGTCGGAGGCGCGCGAACGGGTGCGATCGGCGCTGATCGCTTCGGGACTGGCGCTGCCGGCGCGCCGGATCACCGTCAATCTCGCGCCCGCCGACGTCCCGAAGGAAGGCAGCCATTACGACCTACCGATCGCGCTCGGGCTGATGGCGGCGATCGGCGCGATCCCGCCGGATGCGCTGGCCGGCTTCACCGTGCTCGGCGAGCTCGGCCTCGACGGCTCGATCGCGCCTGTGGCTGGCGTGTTGCCCGCGGCGATCGGCGCCAACACGCGCGAGGAAGGCTTGATCTGCCCCGCCGCCTGCGGCTCGGAGGCGGCGTGGGCGAGCCCTGATATCCAGATCGTCGCCGCACATTCGCTGATTCAGATCGCCAACCATTTCAAGGGCACGCAGGTGCTGTCGCGGCCCGTGCCGAAAGTGCATGAGGCCGCAAGCTCGCTGCTCGATCTGCGCGACATCAAGGGCCAGGAGAGCGCCAAGCGCGCGCTGGAGATCGCAGCCGCCGGCGGCCATCACCTGCTGATGATCGGCGCGCCCGGCGCCGGCAAATCCATGCTGGCCGCGCGCCTGCCCTCGATCCTGCCGCCGCTGTCGCCGAGCGAACTGCTCGAGGTCTCGATGATCGCCTCGGTCGCGGGCGAAATCGAGGGCGGCGCGCTGACCTCGCGGCGGCCGTTCCGCTCGCCGCATCATTCCGCCAGCATGGCCGCGCTGACAGGCGGCGGCGCGCGGGCAAAGCCCGGCGAGATCTCGCTGGCGCATCAGGGCGTGCTGTTTCTCGACGAGCTGCCCGAGTTCGATCCGCGTGTGCTGGATTCGCTGCGCCAGCCGCTGGAGAATGGCGAGGTCTCGGTGTCGCGCGCCAATCACCGCGTCACCTACCCTGCCCGCTTCATGCTGGTCGCCGCGATGAATCCCTGCCGCTGCGGCAATGCGTTCGAGCCCGGCTATGCCTGCAAGCGCGGCCGCATCGACCGCTGCACCGGCGATTACCAGGCGCGCATCTCCGGCCCGCTGATGGACCGCATCGATCTGCGCATCGAAGTCCCTGCGGTCACCGCAGCCGATCTGATCCTGCCGCCACCGACCGAAGGCTCCGCTGAAGTCGCCGCGCGCGTGGCGGCGGCGCGCGACATCCAGCTCGCGCGTTACGCACAGGCGGGCCTGCCGCGGGTCCGCACCAATGCCGAGGCGCCTGCGTCGGTGCTCGAAGACATTGCGCGGCCCGACGCGCAGGGACAAAAGCTGCTGCGCGATGCCGCCGAAACCATGCGGCTGTCGGCACGCGGCTATCACCGGGTGCTGCGGGTGGCGCGCACGCTCGCCGATCTCGATGGCACCGACAAGATCGGCCGGCTGCATCTGGCCGAAGCGCTGTCCTACCGGGCACTCGCGGAGGATGTGCGCCAGCTCGCCTGATCATCGGTGCGCGTCAACCCGGTGGTAACGAGTTTCCTTTACGCTCTGCAAACCATAAGGCCCACTAGTTCCGGTACGGGCCCGGCGAGTAGAGCGTCATGTTGCGTTTCAAGATCCTGGCCTCGGTGGTTCCTCTGTTGGCGGCTGCGGTGGTCGCCCGCGGCGAGATCGGACCGGTCTCGCAGCCCTGCATCGCCGTCGGCGATACCTCGGTCGAGCTCACATCCCTGTTCTGGACCGCTCGCGTCCATGTCGCCTTCACCGACGACCCGTCGCGCGCCACGGTCCGGGTCCAGCTCACCGACGACGCCGACGCCGCGGACTTCGCGGTCGTGGATGATGGTCTCGGTTCCGAGACCGATTCCTGCCAGGCCAATCCAGCGAACCGCCTCATCACCATCGCAGCGGAACCTGTCGATGGCGGTCCGGTGATCTATCTTTCCAGCGACGGCTCGGCCGATTACCGCATCTTTGTCCGCTCGAAGACGTTCTCGCCGCGCGAGGCCGCAGCCCTGATCGTCGGTGCTCATGGCGACCACACGCGGCCCCTCCAGGCCGCCTCGCTTTGAGGCATTAAGACCTCGTCAACCATGTTTCGAGGCCGCCCCAAGGCCTCAAGCTGTTCGCAAGGTCGGCAGGACATCGTCGCACGCGGCGGCGGCAGGTAAGAGTCGGGGTCGGTGACGATGGATCGGACGTTCCGGATCAAGGTGCGCATGCGCCGCTTCAGGCGCCGCCACCCGAAGATCGCCTTCGCCATCCGTTCCTTCATGATCTTTTCGGCGACGTTCGGCGGCGCCTATGGCTTCGTCACCGGCAGCCGATCGGAAAATTCGGGCTACGATCCCAACGCCTTTGCGATCGGTGCGAGCTTCCTGTTCGCGCTGGCCTGCCTTGGCCTTGCCACGCTGAGCATGCGGCTGCGTTTCGTCGCCAAGCGGATGCGCAAGCTCGCCGCCCACAACGAGGCGCTGATCGACCGCAATTGGGAGCTGAAGGAAGCCGAAGAGCGCGCCCGCAGCCTGTTCGAATCGCAGGGCGACCTGATCGTGCTGCGCGACCATCAGGGCCGTATCACCTTCGCCAACGACGCCTATTGCGCGCTGGCCGGTCAGGCGCGCAGCGCCCTGGTCGGCACGCGCTTCGATTTCGACGTGCTGGAACAGGGCGACAGCGCGCGCGAAGCGAGCGGCACGCGCATCCATGACCAGAAGATATCGACGCCGCTCGGCGCACGCTGGATCGCCTGGCGCGAGGGCCTGGTGCGGCACGATGCCGGCCGGCCCGCCGAGCTGCAAAGCGTCGGACGCGACGTCACCGATCGCACCGAGACCGAACGCGCACTGTCCGATGCGCGCGACCAGGCCGATGCCGCCAACCGCGCCAAATCGCGCTTCCTCGCGATGGCCTCGCACGAGATCCGCACCCCCCTGAACGGCATTATCGGCATGGGCGGCCTGCTGCTCGACACTTCGCTGACGCCGGAGCAGACGACCTACGCACGCGCCGTGAAAACCTCAGGCGAAGCGCTGATGACGCTGATCGAGGAGCTGCTCGACTATTCCAAGATCGAAGCCGGCAAGCTTGATCTGGAGCAGCGCCCCTTCGCCCTCTCGACCCTGATCGAAGAGGTCACCGAATTGCTGGCGCCGCGCGCGCAGGCCAAGAAGCTCGAGATCGCGGCTTACGTCGACGAGCGGCTGCCGCTCGAGGTCACCGGCGATGCCGCCCGGCTGCGCCAGGTGCTGCTCAACCTCGCCGGCAACGCCATCAAGTTCACGAGCAACGGCGGCGTGGCGCTGATCGTCGAGCCCGGCATCTGGCCGAACGAGATCAGCTTCCTGGTCCGCGACACCGGCATCGGCATCGCGCCCGAGGCGCAATCGCGCATCTTCCGCGAATTCGAGCAGGCCGACGACCGCGTCGCCCGCACCTATGGCGGCACCGGGCTTGGGCTTGCCATCAGCGAACGCATCGTCAAGCGGATGGGCGGCCGCATCACGCTGGAGAGCGCGCCCGGCAAGGGCTCGACCTTCGAGGTCGCCATTCCGCTCGCGCCGTCGCAAGGCGATGTCGGACCAACAGCGTTCCCGAGCCCTGACCTATCAGGCAAATCCGTCCTGCTGGTGGCCCACGGCATCGAAGCGTCGCTGATCGCGCGGCGGCTGGAGCGCTGGGGCGGCCAGACCTGCCTGGTCGCAGATGCAGCGGTGGCCGAAGCACTGCTGCCGGAGCGCTCCTGGCACGCGGTGCTGGTCGACCGCGCGCTAGGCGCTGCTGTTGCCGATCGTGTCGGCGAAGCAGCCCGCGCCCATGCGACGCAGCGCCTCGTGCTGCTGACAGCGAGCTCGCGTCATGAAAAATTCTCGGCTGATTTCACCGGCTTCCTGGTCAAGCCACTGCGTGCAGCCTCGCTCGCCGCGCGCCTCGCGCTGACGCCGGAGGTCGCATCACCCGATCTCGCACCCGATCCCGTCGAGCCGGCGCCAGTCAGGGCACCTGCGGGCGGCCTCTCGATCCTTGTCGCCGAGGATAACGAGATCAACGCGCTGCTGATGCGCTCGCTGCTCACAAAACTCGGCCACCGCGTCGTCATCGCGGTCCATGGCGAAGCCGCACTGGAATCCTGGCTTGCGGCCAGCTCTGCCGGCACGCCCTACGACCTGGTGTTGATGGACATCCAGATGCCGCAGCTCGACGGCATCGAAGCAACCAAACGCATCCGCGCCCATGAGGCCGCCACGGGCAGCCAGCACACACCGATCCTCGCACTCACCGCGAACACGCTGGTGGAAGATCGCTACGCCTGCTTCGAGGCGGGCATGAACGGATTTCTGATCAAGCCGCTCGATCGCGAGAAGCTGGACGAGGCGCTGGCGGGGCTGGCGGCGGCACGGCAGCTGGCGGTGGAGCGACAAGCGAAGCTGGCGTAGGGTGGGCAAAGCGCAGCGTGCCCACGCATTCTCACGTGACAACAGGGAAAACGTGGGCACGGCGCTTCGCGCCTTTGCCCACCCTACGGCACCATTGCCTACAGTCTTCTGAGCGCCACGCTCTCCACCGCGTGATCCGCGCCCTTCTTCAGGATCAGCGTCGCACGCGGACGGGTCGGCAAGATATTGTCCTCGAGATTGGCGAGGTTGGTGCGCTCCCAGATCGCGGTGGCGGTGGCGATGGCCTCCTCGTCCGACAACAGCGCATAGCGGTGGAAGTACGACTTTGGATCGGTGAACGCGGTGTCGCGCAGCGCCAGGAAGCGCTTGATGTACCAGCGCCGTAGCGCCGCTTCGTCGGCGTCGATATAGACCGAGAAGTCGAAGAAGTCGGAGACGACAGGCACCGCCTTGCCGTCGCGCGGCAGCTTGCCGGTTTGCAGGACATTGACGCCCTCGACGATCAAAATGTCGGGCTGGTCGATCTCGGCCCATTCATTCGGCACGATGTCGTAGGTCAGATGCGAATAGACAGGCGAGCGCACGTGCCTGCGGCCCGACTTGATGTCGGACAGGAAGCCCAGCAGCAGCGGCAGGTCGTAGCTCTCCGGAAAACCCTTCTTCTGCAAAATGCCTTGCTGCTCGAGCAGGGCCTTCGGGTAGAGGAATCCGTCGGTGGTGATCAGATCGACTTTGGGACGAGGCGACCAGCGCGCCAAAAGCGCCTGGAGCACGCGGGCCGTCGTCGACTTCCCGACTGCGACAGAACCAGCGACGCCGATGATGTACGGCACCTTGCGGTCGCGGATGTTGAGGAACTGCCGCTCCGCGTAATACAGGCGCTGTGTCGCATCGACATAGATCGAGAGCAGGCGCGACAGCGGCAGATAGATGTCCTCGACCTCCTTCAGGTCGAGGCGGTCGTGCAGCGAGCGCAACCGGTCGAACTCGCCCGGCTCCAGCGTCATCGGGGTATCGTCGCGCAGACGCGCCCACTCTTCGCGCGTGTAGACGCGGTATGGATTATATTGCTGCTCCGGTGCGCGGATATCCATGACGCGACCTTTCCGTTGGGGCCCTTCAGCTACGCATGATCTCTTCGGAAAACCGCTTCACACGTTGCGCCAACGCGGTGCTTCGGATCCGGATCATGCTGTCAGCCCTTACGCGACGCTTTCTCTTCCAACCCCGACATATTCGTGCGCTTGTCGAGGGCTGCTTCCACCTCTTCCAACTTTACGCCGCGCGCCTTGAGCAGCACAAGGAAGTGATAGAGCAGGTCGGCACTTTCGGCGATCAGATGCGCGCGATCGTTTTCGACTGCTGCGATTACGGTTTCGACTGCTTCCTCACCGAACTTCTTGGCGCAATGTTCGGCGCCCTTGTCGAGCAGCTTGCGGGTATAGGAGGCCTCGCCACCGGAGGCCGCGCGGGCGTCGATGGTTTGGGCGAGGTCATGGATGGTGAAACGCGGCATCGGAATACTCAGAAACAGATCCGGCCAGACAGGCCTTTCCCATCGGCCTGTGTAGCATTTTTACCAAGGAGAGTCGTCAGGCATCCATGCGCATGGGCAAGCCCCGCCGCGCCATGTGCTCTTTGGCTTCACGAATGGTGAATTCCCCGAAATGGAAGATGGAGGCGGCCAGCACGGCCGTGGCGTGGCCGTCGCGAATACCGTCGACGAGGTGATCGAGATTGCCGACGCCGCCCGAGGCGATTACGGGAACGGGAACGCTGTCGGCTATCGCCCGGGTCAGCGGGATGTCAAACCCCTGCCTGGTACCGTCGCGGTCCATCGAGGTGAGCAAAATTTCACCAGCGCCGAGCGAGACCACTTCCTGGGCATATTCGATGGCGTCGATGCCGGTCGAGTTGCGGCCGCCATGGGTAAAGATTTCCCAGCGGTCGCCGCCCGGGCGCTTGACCCGCTTGGCGTCGATCGCGACCACGACGCACTGCTCGCCGAATTTTTCGGCGGCTTCCTTGACGAACTCGCGCCGCGACACCGCGGCGCTGTTGATCGAGACCTTGTCCGCGCCGGCGCGCAGCAGCGTCTTGATGTCGTTGACCTCGCGCACGCCGCCACCGACGGTGACGGGCATGAAGCAGGCTTCCGCCGTGCGCCGGACCACATCCAGCATGATGCCGCGGTTCTCATGGGTCGCGGTGATGTCGAGAAAGGTCAGCTCGTCGGCGCCGGCGGCGTCATAAGCGATCGCGGCTTCGACGGGGTCGCCGGCATCGCGCAAATCGACGAAGTTGACGCCCTTGACGACACGGCCGTCCTTGACGTCGAGGCAGGGGATCACGCGCACCTTGAACATGTGTCAGCTCCTGCGCGCGTTGCGGATCAGGGCGAGGGCGGCGGCGGGATCGAGCCGGCCGTCGTAGAGCGCGCGGCCGGCGATCGCACCGGCGAGCTTTGTCGCACGCGGCGTCAGCATCGCCTTGACGTCCTCGATCGAAGCGAGGCCGCCCGAGGCGATCACGGGAATCGAGATCGCATCGGCGAGCGCGATGGTCGCATCGAGGTTCAGGCCCTTGAGCAGGCCGTCGCGCGCGATATCGGTGAAGATGATGGCGGCGACGCCGGCATCCTCGAACCGCTGCGCGATCTCCAGCACTGTCACCTGTGAGGTCTCGGCCCAACCTTCGACGGCGACCTTGCCGTCGCGGGCGTCGAGGCCAACGGCGACGCGGCCGGGGAATTTCTTGGCCGCTGCCTTCACCAGCTCTGGATCGCGCACCGCGGCGGTGCCGATGATGACGCGGGTGATGCCTTTCTCGAGCCAGGCTTCGACGGTCGCGAGATCGCGAATGCCGCCGCCGAGCTGCACCGGGATCGGAATCGTCTTCAGCATCGCCTCGACGGCCTGCGCATTGACAGGCTTGCCGGCGAAGGCACCGTCGAGATCGACGACGTGGAGATACTCAAAACCCTGCGCAACGAAGCTCTGGGCTTGAGCTGCGGGATCGAGGTTGAAAACGGTCGCGCGCGCCATGTCGCCTTGCTCGAGGCGCACGCACTGACCGTTCTTGAGGTCGATGGCTGGAAAGAGAATCACGGCTTCCATCGCAAAAAATTCGAGATCAGGGCCAGCCCAAAGCGTTGGCTCTTCTCGGGGTGAAACTGCGTGCCGATGGCGGTGTCCTTGGCGACGATCGCGGTGACTGGCCCGCCGTAATCGGCGCGCGCGAGCACATCCGCTTCATTGGCCGCGTTGAGGTGGTAGGAATGCACGAAATAAGCGTGCTGCCCGTTCGGGCCGAGCGGCAGCTTGTCGAGCACCGGGTGCTCTTGCAGCAGCTCGAGCGTGTTCCAGCCCATGTGCGGGATCTTCAGGCTCTCGTCACGCGGCTTGATCTTCTCGACGTCGCCGCCGATCCAGTTCAGGCCTTCGGTGACGACATGCTCCTTGCCGCGGCTCGCCATCAGCTGCATGCCGACGCAAATGCCGAAGAACGGCCGCGCCTTGACGCGCACGGCTTCGGTGATCGCCTCGACCATGCCGTTGACGGCATCGAGGCCGCGCCGGCAATCGGCGAAGGCGCCGACACCAGGCAGCACCAGGCGATCGGCTTCATAGGCCTGATCGGGATCGCTGGTAACGAAGACTTTCTGCGGATTGTCCAGGCTGCGCGCGGCGCGCTCAAAGGCCTTGGCGGCGGAATGCAGATTTCCGGAACCGTAATCGATGATGGCGACGCTCATCGTGATGACCCTCCCGGTTCTGGAAACAATCCAATGATGCCGCCGGCCGGAAGCGGCGGCGGGTTCGAAAATGGCTGGCCCGGCACATTGCGGGTCGGCGGCGGGCCGCCGCGATCGACCGCCCATTGGTCGTTGACGATGCCCTGCTGTGACTTGCTCCAGCGCTCGAAGAACCGCCGCTCGGCGGTGTCTTGGTCAGCGGCGACGACGACGTCGAGCTGCCGCCACTTGCCGCGTGACAGGGTCCAGCGGCGCAGGCTCGAGGCTTCGAAGCCCATCAGCAGCGCGACGATGATGTTGGCGAGGAAGATCGAGCGGCGACCGACCCCGAGGCTGGATAGCCCCGCATCGAACGCGGCGAGGAAGACGATCCAGCCGATCAGCGCCAGCCACAGCCTGTTCCAGGCCAGCCAGAACGGACCAAGGATCATCGCCCAGACATGGAAGCCGTCGCGCACGAACACGAACTTGTCGGTCGCGCGCAGATCGGCGCCGACGGGAAAGGGAGCATGAACTGTGTAGACAGGCATTTTCGATGCCCCGCTCTCGAGATGAAGTCGATGCCGCCGACGGCGCTTGGCCGCCAAAATGGAGAGGTCAGCCGCCAAGCGAGCCCTTGGTGGAGGGGATTTCGCCCGCCGCCTTGGGATCGATCGCAACCGCGGTGCGCAGCGCCCGCGCCAGGCCCTTGAAGCAGGACTCGGCGATATGGTGGCTGTTATCGCCATATAGGGTCTCGACGTGCAGAGTCACGCCGGCGTTGATGGCGAACGCCTGGAACCACTCGCGCACCAGCTCGGTGTCGAACTCACCGATCTTGTGGCGGGGAAATTCCGCCTTGAACACCAGGAACGGGCGGCCCGAGATGTCGATGACCACGCGCGTCAGCGTCTCGTCCATCGGCATGTGCACGCCGGCATAGCGGGTGATGCCCGCCATGTTGCCGAGCGCCTGCCTGACCGCCTGGCCGAGCGCGATGCCGGTGTCTTCGGTGGTATGGTGATAGTCGATGTGCAGGTCGCCAACCGCCTTGACCGTGAGGTCGATGCGGGAATGGCGGGCGAGGAGATCGAGCATATGGTCGAAAAAGCCGATGCCAGTCGCGATATTGGCCACGCCTGATCCATCGAGGTTCACGGAGACCTCGATGTCGGTTTCCTTGGTCTTGCGCTTGATCGTCGCGGTGCGCATGGAAAATCGGTTTCCATTCTAGCTTTGAGCCGAAAACGCCAGTCTCTTAACAGCCAAATGACGCCTTCGCTACTGCGGGAACGGCTGGCCGGGCCTCTACTTCTGCCTATGGTGAGCAAATTCGGCCCGGAACGGCCCGTTGTGCGCCCGCTCCCGACCGCTTAAATCACCCGGACAACGAGGGTCATTCATGCAGGATTCCCACAACAGCTCGCCGGTCTGGCACGGCACCACGATTTTGACGGTCCGCAAGGGCGGCAAGGTGGTGGTCGGCGGCGACGGCCAGGTCTCGATCGGCCAGACCGTGATCAAGTCAAACGCCAAAAAGGTGCGGAAACTCGGCAAGGGCGACGTGATCGGCGGCTTTGCCGGCGCCACAGCCGATGCCTTCACCCTGTTCGAGCGGCTTGAGAGCAAGCTGGAGCAATATCCGGGGCAATTGACCCGGGCCGCGGTCGAGCTCGCCAAGGACTGGCGCACCGATCGCTACCTTCGCCGGCTGGAGGCCATGATGATCGTGGCCGACAAGGACGTCTCTTTGGTGCTCACAGGCACCGGCGACGTGCTCGAGCCCGAGGCCGGGGTGATGGCGATCGGCTCCGGCGGCAATTACGCGCTGGCCGCGGCGAGGGCCCTTGTTGACACCGACAAGGACGCCGAGACCATCGTCCGCCGCTCCCTCGACATCGCCGCCGACATCTGCGTCTACACCAACCGCAACGTCACCATCGAAGCGCTGTCCACCGGTTAGGTCGTGGAGCTCAGCTACGCCTTCCACCCGCTGAGCGCGGCCGATTTGCCGCTGATCCGGCGATGGCTTGGCGAAGCGCATGTGCGGGAATGGTGGGGCGATCCGGGCGAGCAGTTTGCACTCGTCAGCGGCGATCTCGATGAACCGGCGATGGAGCAGTTCATCGTCTTGGCCGGCAACCGGCCGTTCGGCTATCTTCAATGCTATCGCCTGACCGCCTGGAATACGGGCTTCGGGCCACAGCCGGAGGGCACGCGTGGAATCGACCAGTTCATCGGCGTCAGCGACATGATCGGACGCGGCCATGGTTCGGCGTTCATCCGCCAATTTGTCGATGAGCAGTTCGGCAACGGCCTGCCGCGCATGGTCACCGATCCCGATCCGCTCAACCTGCGCGCCTTGCGCGCCTACGAGAAATCAGGCTTCGTCCGCGACCGCATGGTCGAGACGCCGGATGGCACCGCGCTGTTGATGGTGCGTGAACCGTGACCCTGACGAGCACACGCGAGAGCAGGGCCGCACTGCCGCCGCTCGCCTTCCTCGGCATCGCGCTGCTGCTGCTGGCGCTGCAGGCCTCGATCCTGTTTGCGATGGGGCGCGTGCCGATCTGCACCTGCGGCTATGTCAAGCTGTGGCACGGCGTGGTGAACAGCTCGGAGAATTCCCAGCACATCGCCGACTGGTACAGTTTCTCGCACGTGCTGCACGGCTTCCTGTTCTACGGGCTGACGTGGCTGCTGTTTTCGCGGCATCTCAGCTGGCCGGCACGGCTGATCATCGCGATGCTGATCGAGGGCGCCTGGGAGATCGTCGAGAATTCGCCATTCATCATCGAGCGCTACCGCGCCGGCACGATCTCGCTGGATTATTACGGCGACAGCATCGTCAATTCGGTCTCGGACACGCTGTTCATGGCGCTGGGGTTCCTCACCGCACGCGTGCTTCCTGTTACCGCAACCGTCGCGCTCGGGCTCGCCTTCGAGCTCATGCTGGCGCTGCACATCAGGGACAATCTGACGCTCAACATCCTGATGCTGATCCATCCGATCGAGGCCGTGAAGCAATGGCAATCCGGTCCGCCGATCATCTGATGACCCAAAAAGCGGCTTGTCCCCGCCGGTTTCCGATCCTAGCTAAGGTGCCATGACAGATTTTTCCCCCCGCGAAATCGTATCCGAACTCGACCGTTTCATCGTCGGCCAGGGCGACGCCAAGCGCGCCGTCTCGATCGCGCTGCGCAACCGCTGGCGCCGGCAGCAGCTCACCGGCTCGCTGCGCGAAGAGGTGCTGCCCAAGAACATCCTGATGATCGGGCCCACCGGCGTCGGCAAAACCGAGATCGCGCGCCGTCTTGCCAGGCTTGCGAACGCGCCGTTCCTGAAGGTGGAAGCCACAAAATTCACCGAGGTCGGCTATGTCGGCCGCGACGTCGAGCAGATCGTGCGCGACCTCGTCGAGGTCGCGATCGCCCAGGTCCGGGAGAAGAAGCGCAAGGACGTGCAGGCCCGCGCCCAGCTCGCCGCCGAGGAGCGCGTGCTCGATGCGCTGGTCGGCGCCAATGCAAGCTCGGCGACGCGGGAATCCTTCCGCAAGAAGCTGCGCGCCGGCGAATTGAACGACAAGGAAATCGAGATCGAGACGCAGTCCTCAGGCGGCGGCATGCCGATGTTCGAGATCCCGGGCATGCCGGGCGCGCAGATGGGCGCCATCTCGATCGGCGACATCTTCGGCAAGCTGGGCGGCCGCAGCAAGACGCGGCGACTGACCGTCGAGGGCTCGCACGAGATTCTCGTCAACGAGGAATCCGACAAGCTGCTCGATACTGATCAGCTCACGCTGGAGGCGATCAGCGCGGTCGAGAACAACGGCATCGTCTTCCTCGACGAGATCGACAAGATCTGCGCCCGCGAAGGCCGCGCCGCCGGCGACGTCTCGCGCGAGGGCGTGCAGCGCGACCTGTTGCCGCTGATCGAGGGCACCACGGTCTCGACCAAGCATGGCGCGGTCAAGACCGACCACATCCTGTTCATCGCCTCCGGCGCCTTCCACGTCGCCAAGCCGTCGGACCTCTTGCCGGAGCTGCAGGGCCGCCTGCCGATCCGCGTCGAATTGCAGGCGCTGACCCGCGACGACATGCGCCGCATCCTGACCGAGCCCGAGGCCTCGCTGATCAAGCAATATGTCGCCTTGATGCAGACCGAGGGCGTGACGCTCGACATCACCGACAGCGCCATCGACGCGCTCGCCGACGTCGCGGTCGCCGTCAATTCCACCGTCGAGAATATCGGCGCGCGTAGGCTGCAGACCGTCATGGAGCGGGTGCTGGACGAGATCTCCTTCACCGCCCCCGACCGCAACGGCGAGACCATCAGGGTCGATGCCGATTTCGTGCAGAAGCACGTCGGTGACCTCGCCAGGAACGCCGACCTGAGCCGGTTCATTTTGTAATTCGGCAGGCCCGCGCTATCAATCGGTTGTCGTCCCTGCGAAAGCAGGGACCCATAACCACCGGCATTTCTTATTGGAAAAGATAGCGGCTCCGCTCTTGGCTCAAGCAACATCCTGTGGTTATGGGTCCCGGGTCGCGCTTCGCTTGCCCGGGACGACGGCGGAGCGTGGCGCGCCGCTGGTGCCACATGCTCGCTGACGTCAAGAAAAACCCCTGGCGGCTGCTGCTCGCGATCAACGCGGCCGTGATCATCGGTGTCTTCATTCACAAGGTGAAGCTGCCGCCTTACGTCCCCTACATCCATCTTGTCGTCGACTATCATTTCGGCTTCATCAAGCGCGCCCTGATCGGGGCGATCGTTGCGCTGTTCACCGCGAAGGTGCCGGTGTGGCTCGTGTTCGCGATCTCGGGAACGGCGTGGCTGGCGACGCTGGCGCTGTTCGTGCGGCTGTTTCAGAAGACGTTCGGCTTCACCGCGAAGACGCTGCCGCTGTTCGTCTTCATCGCCGGCTCGCCGTACTTCCTGAAGAATTTCATGCACACGCTCGGCCATTTCGACATCTATGGCTGCCTCTTCGCGCTGGTCCTGCTGCTGATGCCGGCGGGCTCATTGCTGTTCGTGGCGACGGCGGCATTGTTTTCGATCATCCTCGTGCTGATCCACCACATTCATCTCTTGATGTATGTGCCGACCATCATCACCATCGTCGTCATCAGGCATTATCTCTCGTACGGCATCACCAGAGCCAATGTCGCATTCGGCATCACGGCATTGCTCTGCATCAGCGCGCTGTTCTTCGCAGCGCAGTTCCTCGGCACCATGCCGATCCCGCAGGCTGATTTCCTCGCCTATCTGAAGACCAGGATGGCCGATTCGTCACGCGAGGATCTGCTGCAGTTCGCCTACATCTGGTACCAGCCGCTCTCGAAGGAAGTCTCCGACACCTGGGCCTGGCTGCCGCACAACAGTCTCGGCATTCCCGTGTTCGCGCTGCTGTTCTGGCTGCACACGCCGCTGTGGCGCTATTTCGCCGGCCTGATCCGCGCCCTCGCGAGCGATCTCCACCGCCGCCTCGTCGTCGCGGCCCTGATCGGCGTCAGCCTGGCCTATCTCGTGATGTTCGCGATGGTGTTCGACTATTCACGCTGGATGTCGAATTGGGCGGTGTGCATGGTCCTGATCCTGCACGCCGTGAAGATGCTGCCAGCCAGGCACGAGACGCCGCTGATTCCGGCCGAGGACCGAAAGACAAACATCTTCGGCCTGACCATCACCCTGATCCCGCGCGTCGGGATTGTGAGGCCGTTTTAGTACCGCGCCCGCCGGATTCGCACATACAGCGCACCCTCGCCGCCATGGCCGATGCCGGCTTCCTCGAACCCGACCACGAAAGCGCGGAATTCAGGCAGGCTCAGCCATTCCGGCACTTGCCGACGCAGCACGCCGCTTTCGCCGCCGCTGCGGCCCTTGCCGGTGATCACAAGCACGAAGGTCAGGCCATCATGATGGGCACGATGCAGGAAGCCGGTCAGCGCGCGGTGGGCACGCGTCTGGGTCATGCCGTGCAGATCAAGCCGCGCCTCGATCTCGCTGCGGCCACGCGACAGTTTTGTGCGTTCGCGCTTGCCGAGCGGGGCGAGCGGCGGCAACGACGGTTTTGACGGCCGCGGGGCCGAGGCCGCAGCCAGGAGTCGCGGCGACAATGCTTGCTTGGCGACCGGCTTGGCGACCGGCGACGCCGGCGAGGGTTCAGCGCGCGGCGCGGTGTGCAGCTTGGTCGCACGAGGCTTCCGCAGCGGCTTGACCTGCTTTGCGACGAGATCCCACAGCTCGCGATCTTCCTCGCTTAAGCCACGACGGCGCGGCGAGGGACGCGGATCCGGCACGGGCGGACGGGACGATCGCTTCATTGCTGGTGGGGACGGGTCTTCATGTGCCTGCGCGGTTCGCGGACAGGTTCTATCACAGGACGCGGCGCCGGAAGCGGCACCGGGCTCGCAACAGCGACAGTCTCGTCCTTGCCTGAGGTTGCGACGGACGCAACCGGCTTCGCCGCAGGTGCTTGCGGAAACAGTTTTGCGATCTTCTCCGACGGCCGCGGATCCGGCACCGGCAGCCTGGCTGCGCGCACATTAGGATCGAGGCTCTTCGGCACCAGCATGACGAAATGCATGGGGTGGCGCAGCCGTCCCGAGACACGGCCGGCTTCAAGCCCCGCACCAAAATAGAGATCCGCGCGGGCAGGCCCGATAATGGCGGAGCCGGTATCCTGCGCGATCATCAAACGATGGAACGGCGTCCTGGCGCGGTCGGACTCGATCGGCAGCTCGCCTTCGATGAAGAACGGCGTGCCATAGACATGCAGCGACTTGTCGACCGCGATCGAGCGGCCGGCGGTCAGCGGAATGCCTTGCGCCCCGACCGCCTCGTCCTTGTCGGACAGATTGACCTCGTGGAAGAAGATGTAGGAGCGGTTCTGCCGCCGCAGCTCCTTGGCGCCATCAGGGTTTTGCGCCATCCACTCCCTGATCTTCTGCATCGACATCTCTTCCTTCGGAATGATGCCGCGCTCGATCAGGATGCGCCCGACCGCCGTGTAGGGATAGCCGTTATAGGAATCGTAATTGAGCCGGATGGTCGAGCCGTCCTCGAACTTGATCCGCGCCGAGCCCTGGATCTGGGCGAACAAGAGATCCGTCGGGTCCTTCAGCCAGGCGATCTCCAGCCCGCGGCCGGCGATCTTGCCGTCCTCGATCTCGCCGCGGTCGTAATAGGGCACGAGCTTGCGGCGGCCGATCTTGCGATACACAGGCCCCTTGTTGGGCAGGTTGACGGAGGCCTGATTGAAGCCGCGCACGAACAGGTTGGAGGGTCGGCGATAGACCGGCACGTTGTAGATTTCGCTCTGCGTGCGCGATCCTTCCAGCACCGGCTCGTAATAGCCGGTGACGAAGCCATCGGGCTCGCCGAGGCGCGAGATGCGCAGCGGCGCAAAATTTTCTTCGAAGAAAGCCTTTGCGCTGGCATCGTCGCTCGGCTCGCGCGACTTGGCGGCGCGGCAGGGCTCGCTCAACGAGCCGCCGAGAGCCTTCACTTCAAGTGCTTTCGGTTCAGGAGCGCCGGTCTGTGCGTTGATCGAGCGGCAGCTGGCGCGAAAGGTCTTGTAGGCGGCGAGATGATCGTCATCGCTCCAGCCCTTCACGTCGGCCCAGGCCAGCGGCAGGTATTGCGCGCCGGGAATTTCGAACGGAAGCGGGAGCTGCGGATAGGGCAGTGCGCGCGGCGGGATCGCGGCGACTTGGGGGGTGCGGTGATGATGACTGCGGTAGTGGCGCCGTGCAGCCTCGGCGCCAAGCGAAAACGAAGCCAGCACGACGAGACCTGCGCAAAGCGCGGTCGCGCTGTTCTTCAGAAAGATCTTAATTCGCGCTTCCGGTGCCAACCAACTTCCAGTTCGGATCGCGAGAGGTGGTGTCGCGGGCGAAAGTCCAGATGTCAGTGATGTCGGCGACCTTGTCGGGATTGCCATCGACGATGTTGCCGGCCTTGTCACGGGTGACCGAGATCATCTGCGAGACGAAACGCACGGTCAGCTGCGCCGTACGGTCGCGCAGCTCGGCGCCGACCAACTCGGCCTTGTCGATCGAGACGAAACGCGTCTCGGTTTTCTGCTCGTTCTTCTCGCGGTCCTTGATCGCAGCGTCGAAGCTTTCATAGACCTCCGACGAGAGCAGGTCGCGCAGCGAGCGGCGATCGCCATTGGCAAAGGCGAGCACGATCATCTCATAGGCGCCGCGGGCGCCGGACAGGAAGTGGCGCGGGTCGAAGGTGGAATCCCGCTCGACGATGGCGTCGAGACCCTGGGCCAGTGCGGTGCCCGGCTCGGTCAGGCCCTTCCAGCGGTCCGACGGCGGCGCCGGCTCGGCCGTCGGCGCCAGCGGCGGCTGATCGATCACCTTGCCCGGCATGGTCACGACGTTCTTGTCCGGGGCACCACCCAGCGCATTGCGGGCGGTGCGGTCGAACGGCGGGCGCTCGTTGCCCGTCCGCTGCCCCAGCACGCTACGCAGCCGCAGAAAAATAAAGACCGCCAGCGCAAGGAAGATGATGGTGTAGATGTCCACGTCGTATCGCTTTCTGGTCTTTACCCAAGTCTTTTGGGCCAAGGCTTCTTTGGGGTCGCTGCCGGGAAAATCAATCCGGCCAGTAGACCGTTCCATACCGGAACGGCAAGATGACATCACCCTTTTTGGCCCGCGCGTCTCGTCCGCGGGATGTAGGCACGAAATCTGGCCCGGCCAATGGCGCCTTTTGGCACAGCGGCAAGTGTAGCGCGTTTTATGCCGAAGGGGAAACCCGATCGTGGGGCGGAAATCGCGCATCTTCAAGCGTTTAACGTGCGATTTGGTGTCCAGGCCGGGTCCAGCGTCACTGTTGTGGGCGGAGCCCGGATCGACTCTCCGGGTGCCGTTCGTCCTTGTGGAATGAGGCGGCCCTATGTTAGCCAACCGCCGCGAAATTCAGCCCCAATCGGGTAAGGAGAGATTTTGATGACCAACGGTAACGGCACCCCTCCCGAGGCGGCCCAGGCTCCCCAGCTCAATGTGCTGGCGCAATATACCAAGGACCTGTCCTTCGAGAATCCGAACGCGCCGAGCTCGCTCCAGCAGCAGAGCCAGCCACCCCAGATCAATATCCAGATCAATGTCAGCGCCAACAACCTCAGCGAAACCGAATTCGAGGTGACGCTGTCGGTCGAAGGCAAGGCCGAGACCGCTGGCAAGGTGATGTTCTCGTTCGAGCTGGCCTATGCGGGCGTGTTCCGCATCGCCAACGTGCCGAAAGAGAATTTGCACCCGCTGGTGATGATCGAATGCCCGCGCCTGCTGTTCCCATTCGCCCGCGAGATCATTGCCACCGCCGTGCGCGACGGCGGGTTCCCGCCGCTGATGCTGGACCCGGTCGACTTCGTCGGTCTCTATCGCCAGAACATGGAGCGGCAAATGGCCGCTCAGCAACCGGCCGGTCAGGCCTGAGCTGTCGATCTAGCCAGCGGGAGAGGCGACTGGAGCGGCGAGATATTCGTTCCAGATCGCCTTTTCGCCCATTGTTGCGATGAAGGCCCGGTGGGCCTCGCGCTCGGCGTCTGACACCCGCGGCGCAAGGGCTACCGGCCGCTGCCGCCGCGGCGCATCGCCGGCGGTATTGACGCGAATTTCCTCGGTCTCCGACGCGAGCAGCAGCTGCGACTGCCGCGCTCCGACCAGATCGACGTAAACCTCAGCCAGAAGCTCGGAGTCGAGCAACGCGCCGTGCTTGGTGCGGTGTGAATTGTCGATCGAATAGCGCGAACAGAGATCGTCGAGCCGGTTCGACACGCCGGGATGCTTGCGCCGCGCCAGCAGCAGCGTATCGACCAGCCGCTCGCGCGGAATCGGCGCGCGCTTGATCCGGTCGAGCTCGGCATTGATGAAGCTGATGTCGAACGAAGCGTTGTGGATCACCAGCGGCGCATCGCCGATGAATGCCAGGAATTCGCCGGCAACCTCATGAAATAGCGGCTTGGTCGAGAGAAACTCGGACGACAGTCCATGCACCGCAAAGGCTTCCGCCGGCATGTCCCGCTCGGGGTTGATATAGACGTGATAGGTCTGCCCCGTCGGCATGCGGTTGAAGATCTCGACGCAGCCGATTTCGACCAGGCGATCGCCGCGCAGCGGATCGAGGCCGGTGGTTTCGGTATCGAGAACGATTTCACGCATGATTTTGAGATGCCGCGCAGGAAGCCGTAGAACTCGGCGAATCAGGTCCGCCGCTGCGGCATCTTAACGACCTCGGCCAGGATGTGCGTGATTTGCGCGCGCACCGGCTCAAGTCCGTCCGAGGTATCCACGACGAAATCTGCCCGCTTGCGCTTTTCGGCGTCGGGCATCTGCTTGGCGATGATGGCGTTGAGCTTGGCCTCGTCCATGGTTCCCCGCGCCAGCACGCGCTCGCGCTGGAGCTCCGGCGAGGTCGAGACCACGACGACGGCGTCGACCCGCTTCTCGCCGCCTGTCTCGAACAGCAGCGGGATATCGAGGACCACGACCGGCGCCTTGGCGGCCTCCGCATCGGCAAAAAATTTCTGCCTGGAAGCGCCGAGCATCGGATGGACGATCCGCTCGAGCTGCTTGATCGCGGCGGGATCGTGCACCACCCGTGCGGACAGTTTGGTCCTGTCGACCTTGCCGCCCGCGGTGGTGCCGGGGAAGGCGGCCTCGATCGCCGGCGCGGCCTCACCTTCATAGAGTTGATGGACAGCGGCATCGGCGTCGTAGACGGGCACGCCCGCCTCCGCGAACAACTTTGCGGTGGTGGATTTACCCATCCCGATCGAGCCGGTTAGTCCCAGGATCCGCATCAGCGCGCAGCCATCCCTGTCAGTTAGACCGCAACCAGCCGCTCGCTCCGCAGGAACGCAAGCAACGGCAACAGCGGCAGGCCGAGAATGGTGAAATGGTCGCCCTCGAGACGTTCGAACAGATGGATGCCCAGCCCTTCGAGCTGATAGGCGCCGACGCTGGTCGTGACCGCCTCGCCAGCCGCGTCGAGATAGGCTGAAAGCTCGGCCTCGGCCATCTGCCGCATGGTCATGCGAGCTATCGAGACGTCCTCAAAGACGATCCTGCCGTCATGTGCCACCGCCACGGCTGAATTCAGCTCGTGCGTGCGGCCCGCGAGATCTCGCAATTGTGCCAGCGCCTGTGTGCGCCCGGCAGGCTTGTTAAAAAGGCGGTCGCCGAGTGCCAGCGTCTGGTCAGCACCGATCACATAGCTCCCCGGTTGATTGGTCGAGACTGCTTTCGCCTTCTCGCGTGCCAGCAGCAGACCGATCTCACGCGGATTCGAGAGCTTGGACGCAACCTGAATGCCGCGTTCGTCGATGTCAGCCGTCATGGCCTTGAATTCGAGTCCGGCATTCGCCAGCAGCATTTTGCGTGCGCTGCTCTGCGAGGCCAGGATCAACGGAGTTTTGCCGCGCCATAGACCCATGTCGAAAGCTATTCCGGGGGCCGGTTGCGTTGGCGATCGCTGTAGAGCTTCATGATCGCCGCTGCGGTTTCCTCGATCGAGCGCCGGGTGACGTCAAGCAGCGGCCAGTCGTGCTTGGCGCTCAGCTTGCGCGCAAACGCGACCTCTTCGGTCACCGATTGCCTGTCGGTATAGGAGTCGCTGCCCGATCCGGATTCGGCGCCCATCGAGAGCAGGCGGTTCTGGCGGATCTGGATCAGGCGTTCCGGCGTTGCGTGCAGGCTCACCACCAGCGGCCGGGTCAATGTCTCCAGCTGCGCCGGCACGGGAATGCCCGGGACCAGCGGCACGTTGGCGGTGCGGATGCCGCGATTGGCGAGATAGATCGAGGTCGGCGTCTTCGAGGTGCGGGACACGCCGACCAGCACGACGTCGGCTTCCTCCAGACCTTCAACATGCTGCCCGTCGTCATGGATCATCGTGTAGTTCAGCGCATCGATGCGCTTGAAATATTCGGCGTTGAGCACGTGCTGCGCACCGACGCGGCCCGTGGTCGCGGCACCCAGATAGGCTTCGAACAATTGCATGACCGGGCCGATGATCGACAGGCTCGGAACATTGATCGCCTTGCACTTGTCCTCGAGCCTGGAGACCAGATCCTTCTCCAGCAACGTGAACAGCACGATCCCGGGCGCTTCCTCGATCTCGTCGAGCACGCGGTCGAGCTGCTTCTGGCTGCGCACCAGCGGATAGACATGCTCGACCGGCGTGACATTCGCGTACTGCGCTGCGACGGCGCGCGCGACCGTAATCAGGGTCTCACCGGTGGAGTCGGAGACGAGGTGCAGATGGAAATAATTGCTCGAGGTCGGCACAAAAACTCTTTGTATGGGGGCTGTGTGGTTTGTGGATTTCTGTGGAGCTTAACCCCTCGGAAAGGGTTGTGCGACACCAGGGGCGGGACATCTGCCAATTTTCTTCACACCGCTGCCCGTCAGAACAAATCCGACGGCCTGTCGAGAGCGAAGCGGGATTGCGCGGATAACCCCGTTGATAGGCTGCGGACAGAGATGCGCAAGCCTTTGTATCAGGACCATTTATCCGGCCGGACGGGAACCGGCCCGGGACGTGTTGATGGATGTGAACAAGCGCTCGCGACCGCGCGGACGGCATTGTGTGAGTCCAATCCACGGTCACTCAGACTCAAACCTTTAAGAATCTAAGATTCTAGATTTGAGGAAGGCCCTAGGGACGGATATGTGTGGAGGTGAGACCTTAACGAGTTCTTACTATCCCCAGCCCGCCTGACGGCTGGGCGCAAAGTCGGACGCCTGACATGTTCGAAGACGTCTATCTCTGGATCAAGGCGGTGCACGTGATCGCGGTCATCGCCTGGATGGCCGGCATGCTCTATCTGCCCAGGCTGTTCGTCTATCACTGCGAAGCCGAGATCGGCTCGAAGCAGTCAGAAACCTTCAAGGTCATGGAACGCCGCCTGCTCAAGGCGATCATCAACCCCGCCATGATCCTCACCTGGCTCGCCGGGCTGTATCTCGCCTGGGCCGGCCATTGGTTCAGCTTCGGCTGGCTGCACGTAAAACTGGCAATGGTGCTGGCGCTGTCCGCGGTCCACGGCTTTTTTTCCCGCTGGCTCAAGGACTTCGCCGCCGACAAGCGCCCGCACAGCCAGAAATTCTTCCGGATTATCAATGAGTTGCCGACCGCCCTGATGATCATCATCGTCATCATGGTGATCGTGAAGCCGTTCTAGGCGAGATTTGAGGCAGGAAACGTGAACGATCGCTCAGAGCTTCGGCTTGCGGAGTGGAAAGCGATTTTCTATATTATCGATATCCCACCCAACGCAGGCGGATGTGGTTGTGTCCGAGCTTTTTGAAGGCCGGACACCGCATCAGGTTTGAAGCCCCCACCGGCACTTAACCTTGCCAGACCTGCGGACCTTACCTTCTCACGTCCGCATTTCAGAGCCTCCTCGCACCCCTCCCAAGGTTACCCCACAGGACCACCCCAATGCGGGAAATCAAACTCGAAGACCTCAAATCCAAAACGCCGGCCGAGCTCGTCTCGTTCGCGGAGGAGAATGGGGTCGAGAATGCCAGCACCATGCGCAAGCAGGAGCTGTTGTTCGCCATCCTCAAGCAGCTCGCGCTCGCCGAGACCGACATTGTCGGCCAGGGCGTGGTCGAGGTGCTCTCCGACGGCTTCGGCTTCCTCCGCTCGCCCGATGCCAATTATCTGCCGGGCCCTGACGACATCTACGTTTCGCCCTCGCAGATTCGCCGCTTTGGCCTGCGCACTGGCGATACCATCGAAGGCCATATTCGCAGCCCGAAAGAGGGCGAGCGCTATTTTGCGCTGCTGAAGGTCAACACGCTCAATTTCGAGGACCCGGAAAAGGCCAAGCACAAGGTCAATTTCGACAACCTCACGCCACTGTTTCCGAATCAGCGTTTCCGCATGGAAATCGACGATCCGACGCGGAAGGACCTGTCCGCACGCGTGATCGATATCGTCGCGCCGATCGGCAAGGGCCAGCGCGCGCTGATCGTCGCGCCGCCGCGCACCGGTAAGACCGTGCTGATGCAGAACATCGCGCATTCGATCACGGCCAATCATCCCGATTGCTATCTGATCGTGCTCTTGATCGACGAGCGTCCGGAAGAAGTCACCGACATGCAGCGCTCGGTGAAGGGCGAGGTAGTGTCGTCGACCTTCGACGAGCCGGCGGTGCGTCACGTCCAGGTCGCCGAAATGGTGATCGAGAAAGCCAAGCGCCTGGTCGAGCACGGCCGCGACGTCGTCATCCTGCTCGATTCGATCACGCGCCTCGGGCGCGCCTACAACACCGTGGTGCCGTCATCAGGCAAGGTGCTCACCGGCGGTGTCGACGCCAACGCGCTGCAGCGCCCGAAGCGCTTCTTCGGTGCCGCCCGCAACATCGAGGAGGGCGGCTCGCTCACCATCATCGCGACCGCGCTGGTCGATACCGGCAGCCGCATGGACGAAGTCATCTTCGAAGAGTTCAAGGGCACCGGTAACTCGGAACTGATCCTCGACCGCAAGGTCTCGGACAAGCGCACCTTCCCGGCGATCGACATCTCACGCTCCGGCACCCGCAAGGAGGAGCTCATTACCGATCCGCAGGTGCTCAAGAAGATGTACGTGCTCCGCCGCATCCTCAATCCGATGGGCACGATGGACGCGATCGACTTCCTGCTCGACAAGCTGCGCTCGACCAAGAGCAATTCGGAGTTCTTCGACTCCATGAACACCTGAGCCAGGGTGCAGAAACATTTTTGGGGCGCCCTCGGGGCGCCCTTTTTGTTGTGCGGCTTTGCTGCGGAAAGGGTGCAGCATAACGGTCCGGCTTGGATTCGAAGCCTATTTCGATATATCGCTTTGATATATCTGAAAATACTTGATTCCCGTTGCGCCGATATTGCGGGCCGAAGGGATTTCTGCAGCAAAATGGCGGCGCTTTATATTGCACTGCAATATAAATTTGTGCCGATTGGAACGCAGTGAACAAGGCCCGCCAGCGTCCGCCAACAGGCCGTTTGCCTTTTCCCTGCCAGGTGGACAAATACGCCATGCATCCGCGAGACCAGACCATCTTTGCGCTGTCGTCCGGCCGACCGCCGAGCGCAATCGCCTTGGTGCGTGTCTCCGGTCCGCAAGCCGCGCTCGCACTGACATTGCTCGCGGGCAGGCTGCCGACACCGCGGCAAGCAAGCCGCCGCGTGCTCCGCGACGGCACGGGTCAACCGATCGACGAGGCCGTCGTGCTCTGGTTTCCGGGGCCGGCCAGCGCGACCGGCGAGGACGTCGCCGAATTCCACGTCCATGGCGGCCGCGCGGTGCTCGCTGCGCTCTTCACCGCTATTTCGCTAATTCCGAATACGCGCGCGGCCGACCGCGGCGAGTTCACGCGGCGCGCGTTCGAGAACGGCAAGCTCGATCTCACCGAAGCCGAGGGTCTCGACGACCTCATTCATGCCGACACGGATCGTCAGCGGCGCCAGGCGCTGCGGCAGTTGCAGGGTCTGCTCGGCGATCGCGCGCGCGATTGGCGCGAGCGCATCATCGAAGCCTCGGCGCTGATCGAAGCCGGCATCGATTTTTCCGATGAAGGCGATGTGCCGGCGGAGCTGAGGGCGCCGGCGGTGGAAGCGATCCAGGCGCTTTGCGATGAAATTGCAAAAGTCCTTGCGGCACAAGGGCATTCTGAACGCCTGCGTGACGGGCTCGTGGTTGCCATCGCCGGCGAGCCGAATGTCGGCAAGTCGACGCTGATGAATCAGCTCGCCCGCCGTGAGGTCGCGATCGTCTCGCCATACGCCGGGACCACGCGCGACGTGATCGAGGTGCAGCTCGATCTCGACGGCTACCCGGTCACCGTCATCGACACGGCCGGGATCCGCGACACCGATGATCCCGTCGAGCAGGAAGGCGTGCGCCGGGCGAGGGCGCGGGCCGACGATGCCGACCTGGTGCTGTGGCTGGTGGAGGGAGACCGTGCCGCCGATCCGGACGCGGTACGGTTGCTTCGGAGATCCGAAGAGGGCGATCGGCCAGATGGGTCAGTCTGGATCGTGCGCAACAAGATCGACCTCGGTGGCGCCGATTCGCGCGGCGAATTCGCAATCTCGGCGAGTCGCGGCGATGGCATTGCCGAGCTGGTCGACGCCCTCGTCAAGTTCGCCTCGGATTTCTTTGGGAGCACCGAGGGCGGAATGGTGACTCGAACCCGCCAGCGGGATTTGTTGAGCCAGGCGTCGGACAGCTTGCGCCGGAGCCTGGAGCTTGTAGAAGAGGGCGAAGAGCTGGCCGCCGAAGAATTGCGTGCCGCAGCCTATGCCTTGGGCCGGCTGCTCGGCCGGGTGGACGTCGAGGACGTCCTTGGAGTCATCTTTCAGAAATTCTGTATTGGAAAGTAGCGCTAGTTCTTCAATGTAGAACTAGAGCTTGTTCCATTGCTTGTTTCACGTGAAACAACAAGGCATGGGTTCCGAGCTGGTTCACGGGAAACCACCTCCGCCCAAGCCCGTCATTGCGAGGAGCCCTTGCGACGAAGCAATCCAGGATCTCCACCGCGGTGGGATTCTGGATTGCTTCGCTGCGCTCGCAATGACGGTAGCCGGAGCGGCCTTGCCCTTTCTCGCACCCGGCCCAAGTCCATCTGTTTCACGTGAAACAGATGCCATTCCGAATGCCTTTCTTACGGTGCATGGGGTTGTTTCGGGGGAGCCGCCCCGCCGTGTTTCACGTGAAACACAGGCCCACCCAGTTTCTACTTCCGGCTTTTCCCCCGCTGAGCTAGAAGTTCGCCCATGCGACAGGAGCGAGAGAGTTTCGACGTCATCGTCATCGGCGGGGGCCATGCCGGCTGTGAGGCCGCGGCTGCGGCTGCGCGAATGGGCGCCGTGACCGCGCTGGTGACGCACCGGTTCTCCACGATCGGCGCGATGTCCTGCAATCCCGCCATCGGTGGTCTCGGCAAGGGCCATCTGGTCCGCGAGGTCGATGCCCTCGATGGGCTGATGGGCCGGGTCGGCGACGCCGGCGGCATTCAATTTCGCGTCCTGAACCGCCGCAAGGGTCCGGCAGTCCGTGGTCCACGCGCCCAGGCCGATCGGAAGCTTTATGCCGCCGCGATGCAGGTCGCGATCCGGGAGACTGCAGGCCTTTTCGTCATCGAAGGTGAGGCCGACGAACTGATCGTGGTCGATGGCCGGGTCACAGGACTGCGTCTGGCCGATGGCCGGGAGCTCCGGGCAGGGGCTGTTGTGGTCACAACCGGCACCTTCCTGCGTGGTCTGATCCATCTCGGTGAGAGGAATTGGCCCGCGGGCCGGGTCGGCGAGGCCCCTGCGATGGGCCTTTCAGCCTCCTTTGAGCGGGCCGGCTTTACCCTCGGACGCCTCAAGACGGGCACTCCGCCGCGTCTGGACGGCTCGACCATCGACTGGTCCGCGGTCGAAATGCAGCCCGGCGACGAGCCCCCGGAGCCGTTCTCGGTGATGACCGAGCGGATCACGACCCCGCAGATCCAGTGCGGCATCACCCGGACCACGGCCGCGACCCATGAGGTGATCCGGGCCAACGTCCATCGCTCCCCCATGTACTCGGGCCAGATCAAGAGCTCCGGTCCGCGCTATTGCCCGTCGATCGAGGACAAGATCGTCCGCTTCGGCGATCGCGACGGCCACCAGATCTTCCTGGAGCCCGAAGGGCTCGATGACAGCACGGTCTACCCCAATGGCATCTCGACGTCGCTGCCGGAGGAGGTCCAGCTCGCGATCCTCGCGACCATCCCCGGCGTCGAGCAGGTAAAGATGGTCCGCCCGGGTTATGCCATCGAATATGATCACATCGATCCCCGGGAGCTCGATCCGACCCTCCAGACCAAGCGACTGCGGGGTCTGTTCCTGGCCGGGCAGATCAACGGCACCACGGGATATGAGGAAGCCGCCGGCCAGGGCATCGTCGCCGGCCTCAATGCAGCGCTCGCCGCAAGCGGCGCCGCGCTGACCGTGTTCGACCGTGCCGACGGTTATCTCGGCGTGATGATCGACGATCTCGTCACCCGAGGGATCACCGAGCCCTATCGGATGTTCACCTCGCGGGCCGAGTACCGGCTGACCCTGCGGGCCGACAATGCCGATCAGCGCCTGACCGAGAAGGCGATCGCTCTGGGCTGCGTCGGCAGCGCCCGTATCAGGCATCATCGCGCCAAGATGGCGGCGCTGAACGCCGCCCGAACCCTCTCGAAGTCCCTGACCATCACCCCTAACGAGGCGATCAAGCATGGGCTGTCCCTCAACCGGGACGGTCAGCGCCGCTCGGCGTTCGAGCTGATGGCCTATCCCGAGATCGGCTGGAGCCAGGTCCGCGCGATCTGGCCGGAGTTGGCGTCCATCGATCCGGTCATCGCCACCCATCTCGAGATCGACGCCAAGTACGACGTCTATCTGGAGCGGCAGAGCGCTGACGTCGAAGCTTTCCGGCGCGACGAAGGCATGGTGCTGTCAGAGGTCGACTATAGCCTCGTCCCCGGTCTCTCCAATGAAGTCCGGGCCAAGCTGGAGAAGGCGCGGCCGTTCACCGTCGGCCAGGCCGGCCGGATCGATGGCATGACACCGGCCGCGCTCGGCATCCTCGCGGCCTATCTCCGCCGCGAGGCCCGAAAGGCGTCCAAAGCAATCGCATAGGCGTTTCACGTGAAACAGCGCGGATCGGGCGGGGACAGGCCGCTATCGCGACGATCTCGAGCCGGCGAGGGCGCTCGTCATCGACCGGATCCGGCACCAGCCCGGCCAAGGATCGACAAGGCCAGCGCCAACGATCAGGCGCTCGACTCCATCATCGCCGCCGACAAGCGCGCGGCACTCAAGCTCGCGCCCGTTTCACATGAAACGGAGGCCCGGCTCGACCGCTACATCGCGCTTCTCCGGGAGTGGCAGGCCAAGACCAATCTGGTCGCACCCTCCACCCTGCCGAACCTCTGGACGCGGCACATCGCCGATTCGCTTCAGCTCGTCGATCTCGCCCCGTCTGCAAAACGCTGGGCCGACCTCGGCAGCGGCGGCGGTTTTCCCGGCGTCGTGCTGGCCTGCGCCATGGCGGGGACCCCGGACGCTCGTGTCCATCTTGTCGAGCGAATCGCCAAGAAGGCCGCCTTTTTGCGCGAAGCTGTTCGCGTCACCACGTCTCCGGGGGTCGTACATCTCGCTGAGATCGGGGATAATGTGGATAGAATCACCGGCCCCGTCGATTGCGTCACCGCGCGCGCGCTGGCTCCGCTACATCAACTCATCGGCTTTGCGGAGCCGCTGATGCACCAAGGCGCAAAGGCGTTATTTCCGAAGGGTCAAGATGTAGAGGCTGAATTGACCGAAGCCGCTAAATATTGGAATATTCGGCCGCAACTCCACCGAAGCCGGACGGGGGACGGTTGGATCGTCGAGCTGACTTCAGTTGAACGGCGCGGGTGAGGCGCTCAGGGGTTGAGTTGGGGAATTTCGATGACCGTGATGGACGAACCGCAGCAAGACCAGGGTGCCCAGCAAAGAGCTGACCGAGAAAAAGCTGAAGTGCCGCATGGCCACCCGCGCATCCTGGCGCTGGCGAATCAGAAGGGCGGTGTGGGGAAAACAACCACAGCGATCAATCTCGGCACCGCACTCGCCGCGATCGGCGAGCGCGTCCTGATCGTCGATCTCGATCCGCAGGGCAACGCCTCGACCGGTCTCGGCATCGACCGTCGCAACCGCTCCTGCTCGACCTATGACGTGCTGATCGGTGAGGCCCCTCTGCGCGAGGCCGTCGTGTCGACCGCGGTGCCGCGCCTGCACATCGCGCCCTCGACCATGGATCTCTCCGGCCTCGAGCTCGAGCTTGGCACCACTGCCGGCCGCGCCTTCAAGCTGCGCGATGCGATCGCCTCGCTCAACAACAACGTCTCGCCGGATGCCGATTACACCTATGTGCTGATCGACTGCCCGCCCTCGCTCAATTTGCTCACGGTGAATGCGATGGCCGCATCGGACGCGATCCTGGTGCCGCTGCAGTGCGAGTTCTTCGCGCTCGAAGGTCTGTCGCAATTGCTGCAGACGGTGGAGCAGGTGCGCTCGACGCTCAATCCGAATCTGTCGATCCATGGCATCGTGCTGACCATGTTCGACTCGCGCAACAACCTCTCGAACCAGGTCGTCGCCGACGTTCGCCAATTCATGGGCGAGAAGGTCTACAAGACCATGATCCCGCGCAACGTGCGCATCTCGGAGGCGCCGTCCTACGGCAAGCCGGTGCTGGTCTACGATCTCAAATGCGTCGGCAGCGAAGCCTATTTGCGGCTCGCCACCGAAGTGATCCAGCGCGAGCGCGAGCTGCGGACGACGCATTGATGTTGCCGTAGGGTGGGCAAAGGCGTCTTCGCCGTGCCCACCGTCTTCCGCTCATAAGCAATCGGTGGGCACGCTTCGCTTTGCCCACCCTACGATTAGTAAATACAGTTCTGGAGTGCTGCAGCGTGAATCCAAGGGAGCTGGCGATGGCCGATGAAGCGCGTTCGCGACTGGGCCGGGGTCTTGCAAGTCTGATCGGTGACGTCGGCGGCGAAGCCCAGCACGTCGACCGTCCGCGTGCGCAGCGCAAGGTGCCGATCGAATTCATCAAGGCCAATCCGCGCAACCCGCGCCGCACGTTTTCGGACACCGAGCTCAAGGAGCTCTGCGAGTCCATCAAGCAGCACGGCGTGATCCAGCCGATCGTGGTCCGTCCCGTCAAGGGCGCGCAGGATCGCTTCGAGATCATCGCCGGCGAGCGGCGCTGGCGCGCTTCGCAGATGGCTGGCCTGCACGAGGTGCCGATCGTGCCGGTCGACATCAGCGACAGCGATGCGCTGGAATTCGCGATCGTCGAGAACGTGCAGCGCGAAGACCTCAATCCGATGGAAGAGGCGCAGGGCTATCATGCGCTCGCCAACGAGTTCAAACGCAGCCAGGACGATATCGCGAAAGTCGTCGGCAAGAGCCGCAGCCATGTCGCCAACATGATGCGGCTGACCAAGTTGCCGGCCGAGGTGCAGGCCTTCATCGCGACCGGCGAGTTGACCGCCGGTCACGCCCGCGCGCTGATCGGCGTGCCGGATCCGCTCGCCGCGGCCAAGCGGATCGTTGCGGAGGGGCTCAACGTCCGCCAGACCGAAGCGCTCGCGCATGAAGAGGGCGTCCCGGAGCGCAAGCCGCAAAAGCCGCGCTCCACCGGGCCTAAGGAAAAGGACCCTGATACGATCGATCTCGAGAAGCGCGTCAGCGACGCGCTCGGCCTCAAGGTCACCGTCAATCACCGCGATCCCGGCGGCTCGGTCCAGATCAACTACCGCAACCTCGATCAGCTCGACGAGGTGATGAAGCGGTTGGCGAAGGGCGGGCTGTAGGCTCAGCAACTTCCTATGACCGTCATCCCCGCGCAACGGCGAAGCCGTTGTCGCTGGAGGTGGCCGCTTCTTCAGCGGCCCTCGAAGGGCGACGGCCCGGTTGCATCGGGGCCGTTCATCCTTCGAGGCTCCCCGCGCACCGCGTTGCGCCGCGCGGCTCGCACCTCAGGATGACGGAATTCGTCATTGCGAGCGTAGCGAAGCAATCCAGAATCTCTCCGCGGAAAGACTCTGGATTGCTTCGTCGCAAGTGCTCCTCGCAATGACGGGGAGAGAGCCGTGGCTACCCCCGCCGCTTCGCGTTCGCCGCGATCGCCATCAGCGTGCGCTGGGCGATGGCGGCGGCGAGCGTCGATTGTTTGCGGGTGTCGAGCGCGGCGGTCGCGAGCTGCTCGATGATGGCAGCGAGCCTTGCCACGCTGAAATTGCGCAGCGCCGTTTCGACCATCGGTTTTCGTGAAAAATGTAAGCGCGGAAATCCGCCGTCCAGCACGGCGGAGGCCGGCTGGCCGTCGGCGATCGCGAGCGCGGATTTGTGCAGCCATGCGGCCTGGCGCTGCGCGGCCGAAATGATCACACCGGGATATGTTCCGGCGATCATGGCCTTTGCGAACTCGGTCTCGACAATGTCGGGCCGGCCGGCGAAAGCGCCGTCGACGATCGGATCGAGCTTGAGCTCGGACGCATCCGCGACCACGGACATCACGTCTTCAAGCGTGATCTCGCCCCTGCCGTGAGCATAGAGCGTGAGCTTGCGCAGCTCGTTGCGCGAGGCCTGCCGGTCGCCGCCGAGGAACGACATCAGCGCGGCACGGGCATCCTGCGTGATACGCAAGTTCGCAATGCGAAGCTCGTCGTCCATCAATTTGGCGAGGTCGCGCTCGGTGTCGGGATAGCAGCCGATCGCCACCGCCATCCTGGCCTTCTCGCAGGCCTTGCGCAGCGGCGATTCGGGACGCAGCTCGCCGGCTTCGATCACGATGCGGCAATCCTTCACGCTCATCTCGGCCAGCGTGTCGATGCCGGCAGCAAAGCTGCGCGAGCCGGCGCGGATGCGAATGGCGCGGCGGCCGCCGAACAGCGGCACGGTCATGGCCTCGTCGACCAGACGCGACGGCTCGGCGGACAGCTCGTCACCGTCGAGCTTGACCAGCGAGAAGGGATCGTTGGGATCGTCAATGGCGGACGCGATCAGTGCGTCGGCGCGCTCGCGCACGAGGCCGGCGTCGGGACCGTAAAGCAGGATGATCGGGCGGCCCGCATCAGGACGTGCGAGGAAGGCATCGATCTCTTTGCCGCGCAGCGCGACCATCGGGCCTCAGGCGGGAATGAACTACGAGCCCGCGGTGAAGAACGCGGCGAGCCTTGTGTTGATGTTCTCGGCAATCTCGTTGGCCGCACGATCCTCGGCGTCGCGTATCGCGCGGTTGCGGGCGAAGCGCTGATACGAGCCGGGCATGTCGTAGGACACGCGCGAGAAGGTCGAGCCGGTCATCACCGATTTGCCGGTCACGACCTCGACCAAATTATACTGGCAGTCGATGCCGTAATTCTCACTGGTCGGCAGGCCGGTCACGGCCGAGACGATCAGCGACGATTTGGTGGTGGTGAAGCGGATATCGAGTCGATGCGTGGGCGGCATGCCGGTCGCCGAGCCGTAGAGCTTGAAGGCGAGGGCGTTGCGGATCTCGATGCCGACGCGGGCCTCGCGGGAGGCGTTCGCCTTCGAGATCGGTGGCAGATCGACCCCCATCAGCTTTTCACGCAAGCCGGGGGTGCCATCGGTATGCTCGGCATACATCGGCTGGAAGCAGCCGGCCGTCAGCGCCGCCAGTGTGGCAATCGCCAGCAAGCGGGCAGCGATACGGATCCTAGCCGACAACATTCACGATCCTCTTGGGGACGATGATCACCTTGCGGACGGGCTTGCCGTCCAAGGCCAGTTTTACAGCATCAAGGGCCAAAGCGGCAGCCTCGATTTCCGGATTCTGGGCCACTGTTGCAACCGTGACCTCGCCCCGCTTCTTGCCGTTGACCTGGACCACCAGGGTCACGCTGTCTTCAACCAGCAAATCGCGTTCGATTTGCGGCCAACTGGCCTCGGAAACCAACCCGGGCTGGCCCAGAACCTGCCAGCACTCCTCGGCCAGATGCGGCATCATCGGGGAGAACAGCTGGACCAGGATCTGGCTGGCCTCCCGGATCGCCCAAGCCAAATCAGGGGCCGGCTGGCCGGGACGCTGGAGCACCTCGGAAAACGAATTCGTGAACTCGCGGATATGGGCGAGGCACACGTTGAAATGCAGCCGCTCGACGCCTGATGTGACCTTGTCCAGCGCGCCATGGGCGGCCTTGCGCAGGGCGGTCGCATCGTCACTGAAGGAACCTGGCCGGGTTGCGGGAGCGGTTTTGCTGACCTCCACGGCATCGTTCACCAGCCGCCACAGCCGCTGCACGAAGCGCGAGGCGCCCTGGACGCGCTCATCGCTCCAGATCACGTCGCGGTCGGGCGGGGAGTCCGACAGCATGAACCAGCGGGCGACATCGGCGCCATAGGTCGCGATGATGTCATCGGGGTCGACCGTGTTCTTCTTCGACTTCGACATCTTCTCGATCGGGCCGATCGTGACGTCTTCGCCGGTCGCGAGCAGGATCGCGCGGCGTCCGTTGCCGCCGACCTCGATCTTCACCTCGGCCGGCTGCACCCAGCTGCCGTCGGCCTTCTGGTAGGTCTCGTGTACCACCATGCCTTGCGTGAACATGCCGGCGAACGGCTCATCCAGCGCGAGATGCCCGGTGGCTTTCATGGCGCGGGTGAAGAAGCGGCTGTAGAGCAGATGCAGGATCGCGTGCTCGACGCCGCCGATATACTGGTCGACCGGGAGCATGCGGTTGGCGATCGCGGGCGTCGTCGGTGCTTTCTCGTTCCAGGGATCGGTGAAGCGCGCAAAGTACCAGGACGAATCCACGAAGGTGTCCATGGTGTCGGTTTCGCGGCTAGCGCTGCCGCCGCATTTGGGACAGGTGACGTGCTTCCAGGTCGGATGATGGTCGAGCGCATTGCCCGGCTTGTCGAAGCTCACGTCTTCCGGCAGCACCACCGGCAACTGGTCATCAGGCACCGGCACCACGTCGCATCTCGGACAGTGGATGACCGGAATCGGGCAGCCCCAATAGCGCTGGCGCGAAATGCCCCAGTCGCGCAGGCGGAAATTGACCTGGCGCTCGGCCACCGGCGCGTTGCCGCGCATCTCGCTTTCGAGGCGCTTGGCGACCTCTTCCTTCGCCTGCTCGATGGTCATGCCGTCGAGGAAACGCGAATTGATCATGCGGCCATCACCGTCATAGGCGGTGTCGGTGATGACGAAGGATTTGGGATCCTGGCCTTCGGGACAGACGACCGGCGTATTGCCGAGCGCGTATTTGTTGACGAAGTCGAGGTCGCGCTGATCATGCGCGGGACAGCCGAAGATCGCGCCCGTGCCGTATTCCATCAGCACGAAGTTGGCGACATAGACCGGCAGCTTCCAGTCCGGGTCGAACGGGTGCACCGCGCGGATGCCGGTATCAAAGCCCTGCTTCTCCGCGGTGTCGATGATCGATTGTGCCGTGCCGATCTTCTTGATGTCGGAGATGAACTCGGCGAGATCAGGGTTCTTCGCGGCGGCCGCCTGCGCCAGCGGATGATCCGCCGAGATCGCCATGAACTTTGCGCCGAACAGCGTGTCCGGGCGCGTCGTGAAGATCTTCAGCTCGCTCTCGCCGGCAGGCGTCGTCGCCGGATCGAGCGCGAAGCGGATCAACAGACCTTCCGAGCGGCCGATCCAGTTGCGCTGCATCAGCCTGACCTTGTCGGGCCAGCGGTCGAGCCCATCCAGCGCCGACAGCAATTCCTGCGCGTACTTCGTGATCTTGAAGACCCACTGGCTCATTTCGCGCTGCTCGACGATTGCGCCCGAGCGCCAGCCACGGCCGTCGATCACCTGCTCATTGGCGAGCACGGTCATGTCGACCGGATCCCAATTCAGCTTGCGCTTCTCGCGCTCGGCAAGGCCCGCGGCGAGCATATCCAGGAACATCTTCTGCTGATGCTTGTAGTAGCTGGGGTCGCAGGTCGCGAATTCGCGTGACCAGTCCAGCGACAGCCCGATCGAGCGGAGCTGCTTCTTCATCGCGGCGATGTTGTCGTAGGTCCAGGCCTTGGGTGCGACCTTGCGCTCGATGGCGGCGTTCTCGGCCGGCAGGCCGAAGGCGTCCCAGCCCATCGGGTGCAGTACGTTGAACCCCTTGGCGCGCATGAAGCGGGCCAGCACGTCGCCGAGCGTGTAGTTGCGGACATGGCCGATGTGGATGCGCCCGGAGGGGTAGGGGAACATCTCCAGCACATAATATTTTGGCCGCGAATCGTCGTTCTTCGAGACGAAGATCGCCTGTTCGTCCCATTTGCGTTGCCAGCGCGGTTCGGCGTCGCGGGCGTTATAGCGTTCGGAGGTCATGGAATCGTTGCGTTTTCGTGGTTTCGGCGGCCTGAAGAGGCCGGACTAGGCCATAGAAGTCCTCGGGGGGTCAATGGGTTGCCGTGGCGAGCGGCCACTCGCAATCCTGCTCCGCAAAAGTACGTATATGGGTGTGTTGGGATCGGATTAAGGGGTCGGTGGTCCCCAATAGTGTACCCCCCGTCAGGCAATGGCCTCAGATTTCGACGATCCCGACTACGACTATGCCGTGTCCGTCGCCGGACGGGCCGGTGCGGACCATGTGGCCGAGCAACGGATTCCCACCGACGCTGACCAATTTTGCGATCGGGTTCCAGGACTACGCCGGCAGCCATAATGACCTGCGCAACGCCATCGACCTGCTGATTGACCACAACCGTCCCTTCGACGTCAGGACCAATCAGGACTTGTTCGAGACCTATATCGCGCCCCAGGTCAGCGCCGTCGTGGTCGAGACGTCCGAGCGGCTGCAGGCCCTGATGGATGCGGAAAACGAGCTCGATCGCGCCGAGGCTGCGGGTTAGGCGCTCGCCGCAATCACCATACCCGCCGTGCCTTTCTCGATCGCTTGCACGCCGTGCTCGACGACATTGTTGCGGCCGCGATGCTTGGCGGCATAGAGCGCCGCGTCAGCAGCTTCGATCAGATCGCCGGGACGCAGCGACTCGTTCGGCCGGGTCGCAGCGACGCCGATTGAAACGGTGACGACCATGTGGGCCGAGGTGATGTGCGGCATGCAGAGTTTCAGCACGGCCGCGCGCACCTGTTCGCCGATCGCGACTGCGCGCATCAAGTCGGTGTTCGGCAGCAGGAGGCAGAACTCCTCGCCGCCATAGCGCGCGGCAAAGCCCATCGTATCGGCAGCGATGTCGGACAGCGACTCGCCGAGGCGCGTCAGGCAGGAATCGCCTTCGAGATGGCCGTAGGTGTCGTTGAACAGCTTGAAATGGTCGACGTCGATCATCAGCAGCGCCAGCTCGCTGCCATATTGCTGCGCGCGCATCCATTCGAAGTCGAGACGGCTCTGGAAGCCGCGGCGGTTGGCGAGGCCCGACAGCATGTCGATCGATGCCATCACCGTCAATCGATCATTGGTCGCGATCAGCTCGCGTTCGCGCTGGCTGAGCTGCGCCGCCATCGCGTTGAAGGCGCGCGCCAGCGGCACGAATTCGGAAGGAAGGCTCTTGCGCGCGGCGCGGGCCGACAGATCGCCCTCGCCGAGACGCTTGGCCATGTCGGCAAGCATTTCGATCGGCCTGATCACGAGCTTCTCGGCGGCGATCAGCGCACCGAGCAGCACGAACATCACGACGAAAGCGAGCTGGAGATAGGCGGTGCGGATGTCGCGGCTCACCGCCGCGGACACTTTGTCTTCGTCGATGCTGGCGATCAGGCGGGCATTGGTGCCGGCGATGCGGATGAAGCTGACCGCGCGCTGCGAGCCGTCGGCGGCGAGGAACGACAACGAGCCTTCGTCCTGGTTCGAGCGCAAGGCCAGGTCGGCGATCGCCGACATCAGCGGCATGTCGTCAAGGGGCCGTCCGACGGCGCTGTGCTGGTCGGCGGGTGCGGCCAGCACGGTGCCGGTGCTGTCGACCAGCACCGCGGTAATGCCGACGCGGCCGCCGAGATTGTTCATCACTTTCGACATCCAGTCGAGATTGACGGTCGCGAGCACGACAGCGTCCGCAACGCCGCTGAACGCGGAGACCGGATAGACCGCCATGACGGTCGGTGCCTGCACCGGGCGCGACAGGATGAAGTCGGACAGCACGAACCGGCCGGTCTCCTGCGCCTGCTGGAAATAAGGCCGGTCGGAGAGGTCGAGGCCGACATACATATTGTTGGTCGCACACTGGATGCGGCCGTCCTGGCCGGCGATCAGGAGTGTGCGGATCCAGGGCAGGCTGGTCGGCAGGCTCGCGCGCAGCACGTCGCAACTCTTGCCGACGCCGCCGGCGGAGGCACGGATGAAGGCTTCCGATTTCAGGATGGTCTCGACCGACGAGATCACCTCACGCTGCGCATCGGCGCTGTGCCGCGCGACGGTGGTGAATTCGGCCGTGGCCTGCGCGATCTGCTTGGTGCGGGTGTCTTCAAGCGAGCGGATCCGCTCGAGCATCAAGGGCGCGACCAGAATCACCGCGAGCAACGCAAGCCGGGCCCTGATGCCGAGGACCTGCTTGAGTTTTACGCGCTTGCGGTTGAAACTGACGTTTGCCATCTTCGTTACCCACCCCACGGGCAAGGTAAAGCGAAGGGTTCAAAAAGCCTTTCTTGAACTCGGTAAAATTGGAACTACCTCCTGAAGTCACGGCCCAACCGACATCATGACAGACAACAACGCCGCGCCGGTAACCGGCGATTCATCAAATGCGCTCGCCGCGGTCGAGGCGGAAATTGCACGCGCCTGCAAGGACGCGCGGCGCGATCGCGCCTCGGTGACGCTGATCGCGGTGTCCAAGACGTTCTCGGCGGATGCAATTATGCCGGTCATCGGCGCCGGACAGCGCGTGTTCGGGGAGAATCGCGTGCAGGAGGCCAAAGCCAAGTGGCCAGCGTTAACGTCTGCTTACCCTGGTATCGCACTGCATCTCATCGGTCCGCTGCAATCCAACAAGGCGAAGGAGGCGGTCGCGCTGTTCGATGCGATCCATTCGGTCGATCGTCCGAGCATTTGCCAGGCGTTAGCCAAAGAAATCGAATCCCAGAACAAGCACCCGCAACTCTTCGTCCAGATCAACGTCGGCGAGGAGCCGCAGAAGGCCGGCGTCGCACCCGGCGAGGCCGACGCCTTCCTCAAGAGCTGCCGCGACACCTATGGCCTGACGATATCAGGCCTGATGTGCATCCCGCCGGTGGATGAGCCGCCCGCGGCGCATTTCGCGCTCACCGCCAAGATCGCCGCGCGCAACGGCCTGACGAACCTCTCGATGGGCATGAGCGCGGATTATGCGACCGCCATCATGCTGGGTGCCACCCATGTGCGCGTGGGCAGCGCGATCTTCGGGCATCGATAGTTATTTCGGGTCGTCCTGGCTTTTGCCAGGACGACGACGAGGAAGCATCTACACAAAACCCACCGACACCTTCCCCAGCACACCAAAATCCGCCGCAAAATGATCGCCGGCCTGGATCGGCAGCGGCGGATGGCAGGTGCCTGTCGTCACCACCTGCCCTGCCCGCAAGGTGATGCCGAGCTCGCGCAGTTCGTTGGCGAGCCAGGCGACCGCGGCGCGGGGATCGCCGAGCACGTTCTTGCCGTGACCGAGATAACGCTCGCCGCGCAGCGTGATCTGCGGCCGCTCCTCGATGAGATCGATCGCGCGCCATCTCGCAATCGCCGCCGGCCCCAGCACGAACAGATGCGCGCAGGCATTGTCGGCGATCAGCTGCGCCTCGCCGGCGCTGGTGAAATCGCTGAAGCGTGAATCCGGAATTTCGATAGCGGGATGCAAGGTGTCGACGGCGGCAAGCACTTCATCGGCGCCAAAGGGCGAAGACCGCGGCGCCAGGTCGCGTCCCATGCGGAAGCAGAATTCCGGCTCGCCGACGCGCATCGAATTGCCTGTCATCGAGGCGGTACCGCCATCGGCGATCACGGTCTCGCTCATGATGCGGCCGGCCAGCGGCCCTGCAACATTGATGTGCTTCTGACCGGCTTCGCTCGTGGCTGCGATTTTCCAGCCGAACAAGCTTCCGAACGATTGGTTTTCGAGCACGGCCTGCACGGCGTAAGCCTCGGCCCTACTCCGCGGCCGCAGCCGCGCCTCCAGCGCGTCGAGCTTGCTGCCGTCACGCCAATGTTGAACGAGGACACGCGAAGCGGCTTCGATCTGATTCTTGTCGAGCATGTGTCCTCACCCGATGATGATTCTTGTTCTTGGTCCTATCCGCCGCAGCAGCTGCAGCATGGCCGCTCGTGTCATGGAGACGCAGCCTGCGGTCGGGCCGAAATTGTCGCGCGCCAGGTGCAGGAACACCGCGCTGCCGCGGCCGGCGATGCGCGGGCATGTGTTGTGATCGATCTCGATGATGAAATCATAGAGATGGTCGGCGCGCTTGAGCCGGTCACCGCCCTCGCCCTGCCCGCGCCGGATCCACTGGTTGTAATGGCGGTCACCGGGGTCCTCGCACCAGGCATCCGTGTCGGTGATGATGCGCGCCGGCAGAAACGTCCTGGGACGGCTGTGCCGGTCGCCCCGCCACCATAATTGCCGGGGCCGAAAGCTGCCCCTGGGAGTGCCGCCATCGCCTTCGCGCTTGTTGGCCAGAATGCCGCCGCGCCCCAGAGCCACCGGAATTGTCAGGCCGCCGGCCGTCAGCCAGCCCCTGCGCGGATTCCCGGCGGCAGGCTTAACGCGGATCGCGGACAGTGGTCCGTTGCCTCGATTCCCGGTGTAACTAACTGACACAGCTTTGTTTTTCATGTGAAATCGCGATGTCGAATTCATTACAGGACATTCATCGAACCGTCCTGCTATTCTAGGTTAGAGTGTTTCCGGCTTGTGAATCGGTAGCAGCCCACTACTTCAACACGAACAACAATAAAAACAGCGACCCCTAAACTTTCCCATCACGGCTGGGTGCCGCATGCATGCGCGTCTCGCCGGACTCCAAAAGGATGATCCCCCATGGCCAATGCCCGCAAGATCCTGATCGTGGATGACGATACCGATCTGCGCGATACGTTGGTGGAGCAATTATCGCTACACGAAGAGTTTGAAGCCTCCGCCGTCGATACCGGCGCCAAGGGCGCCAGCGCCGCAAAGGCCAACGCCCCTGATCTTGTTCTGATGGATGTCGGCCTCCCCGACACCGACGGCCGCGAGGTGGTCCGCTCCCTGCGCAAAGGCGGCTTCAAGGCGCCGATCATCATGCTGACGGGGCACGACACCGATTCCGACACGATTTTGGGCCTGGAATCAGGGGCCAACGACTATGTCGCAAAACCCTTCCGCTTCGCCGTGCTGCTCGCCCGTATCCGCGCCCAGCTGCGCCAGCACGAGGCCAGCGAGGACGCGGTGTTCTCGGTCGGCCCCTACTCCTTCCGCCCAGGCTCCAAGATGCTGACCGCGGCCAATGCCCGCAAGGTCCGCCTCACCGAGAAGGAAACGGCGATCCTGCGCTTCCTCTACCGGGCCGGCCAGATGCCGGTCTCGCGCGAGACCCTGCTCCAGGAGGTCTGGGGCTACAATTCCGGCGTCACCACCCACACGCTGGAAACCCACATCTACCGCCTCCGCCAGAAGATCGAGAAGGATGCCGCCAACCCGGAGATCCTGGTCACGGAAGCCGGTGGCTACAAGCTGGTGCCGTGATACGTTCCAGGATACGCGCGATTCGTCGTAAATTGGCGCGTTCCTCGAGCCTCGGACCGGAATGTCAATCGACGATGACGTAGCGCTGCTTGAGCGTGTCCCGACACTGCGCCTGTTGGGAGACGCCTCGTTGCGCATGCTGGCGATCGGCTCCGAGCAGCGCGACTTCGTCCGCGGCGACATCCTGTTCAATCTCGGTGACGATGCCGACGCCGGCTTCGTGGTCCAGCGCGGCGCCTTTCGCGTCGATGACGGCGCCGGCGCCGAGATGATCGCAGGTCCCGGCACGCTGATCGGCGAGCTCGCGCTGGTCGTGCCGATGAAGCGGCCGTCCGGCGCGGTGGCGCTGGAGAACTCCTCCGTCATCCGCGTCGCACGCAGCCTGTTTCAGCGCGTGCTCGAAAGCGATCCCGCCGCCGCGGTGCGCCTGCGCGACGAATTCGCCATCCGCTCCAGCCAGATCGCCAGCGATATTCTGATGGCCGGTTCGAAGCTGAGTACGTAGCTCTCTCCACCCGTCATTCCGGGGCGCGACGAAGTCGCGAGCCCGGAATCCATTCATCCACCGTTTGTGTCGCTCAATGGATTCCGGGCTCGCGCTACGCGCGCCCCGGAATGACGCCGGGTGCTCACACCTCCAGCGTCACCGTCACAGGCACGTGGTCCGATGGCCGCTCCCAGCTGCGGGCATCGCGTAATATCTTGAAATCCTGCACCGCGTCCTTCAGCGCGCGCGAGACCCAGATGTGGTCGAGCCGCCGGCCGCGGTCGCCGACGGTCCAGTCGGCGGAGCGATAGCTCCACCAGGTGTAGACCTTTTCCGACATCGGAATGCGGTCGCGTGCGACGTCGACCCACTCGCCGGCCTCAAGCGCCGCCTTCAGCTTTTCGGTTTCGACAGGCGTGTGCGAGACGACTTTCAGCAGCTGCTTGTGCGACCACACGTCGTTCTCGTGCGGCGCGACATTGAGATCGCCGACCAGGATGTGACGATCCTGCCCGCGCGGATGCAGCGGCTCGCAGGCTTTCATCTCGTCGAGGAAGCGAAGCTTGTGGTCGAACTTTTCGTTCAGCGCCGGATCGGGTATGTCGCCGCCGGCGGGGACGTAGAAATTATGCAGCACGAGCGGCTTTGCGATATTGGCCTTCTCGCCGAACGACACCGAGATATGGCGCGAATCCACCTTGTCGCAGAAGGTGCGGATATCGGTGGACTCGAACGGTATCTTCGAGACGATGGCGACGCCGTGATAGCCCTTCTGTCCGTTCAGCGCGACATGCTCATAGCCGAGCCGCTTGAAGCGCTTCAGCGGAAAGGCATCGTCGATGCATTTGGTCTCCTGCAGACACAGCACGTCCGGCCGCGCGCTTTTGAGAAATTTCGCGACCAGATCGATGCGCAGCCGCACCGAATTGATGTTCCAGGTTGTCAGGGAAAGACGCATGGGAGTTGCGTCTTAGCATGGATTGGCTTGGGCGAAATGCCTGTCCACAGGCGAGGTTTCGTAGGGTGGGCAAAGCGAAGCGTGCCCACGATCCGTATCCATCACGGAAGGATGGTGGGCACGGCGCGTTGCGCCTTTGCCCACCCTGCGGCACCGTCAACCCGGCGACGGCACGTTGTAATTGGTGAAGTCGATCTTGAACATGTTCGGATCGAGCTTCTTGGTCGTATCCAGATTGTAGACCGCGAATGTGGTGTCGTAGCCTTGCGGATCGGTCACGGTCCATTGCTTCAACTGGCCGTCCTTGGCGCCGAGCATCAGCAGGAGGCGGCTGGTGCCGACCAGCGCCTGCTTCTCCTCGATCGTGACGCTGATGAAGAGGTCGTCGGCGGAGACGTTGACGACGTTGGTGTCCTTCATCAGGTCGATGCGATCGGACAGCAGAAATCGGAGCGGCGTCTGCGACAGCGGATAGACGTCCTGCGTCGCAAGCTTGCGATCGCGCACCACGACGGAGGATCCATCGGCGACGATGTCGATCGGGCTCGGCGGATCATATTCGACGCGCATCTTGCCCGGCTTCTGGATGTAGAAATCGCCCTGCGTCTTGCTGCCGTCGGGGCCGACCTGGACGAAATTTCCGACCAGCGTCGACAGCGATGACAGATACGCACTGACCTTGGCCGCCTGCGCCTTCTGCTTGTCGTCGAAGGTCTGGAAGATGCTGCTCGGCACGTTGCGGCGCGGATCCGGAATGATCGGATTCGGTGGCGCTTGTGTTGCGCCTGAGATCGCCGGTCCGCCCGACGGCGGAGCGGCGTCACGCGCCTTCGGCGCCGGCTTCGGCACGGGGACCGTCTGCGCGACCGAGGCTACGGTCATCGTCGCGGCGGTGACGAGAAGCACGCCGGCCACGCGCGCGCTGCGCGCGGCGAGAGAGGCTGCGAATCCAAGGTCCGGATGTCTGGTCAACGCGTCGTCCTAACGTGGCTGGCGCCGTTTTAGCGTGATTTCGGGCAAAAGCAGAGATCGAATTTGCGTGACAATAGCATTCGGAGGCGGGTGGGTCGCTCCTTGCCTCACATATGACTGTCTTCTTCCTCGACCAGAATCTCGCGTTTGCCGGCGTGATTGGCAGGTCCGACAATGCCTTCCAGTTCCATGCGCTCCATCAGCGATGCAGCACGGTTGTAGCCGATTTGCAGGCGGCGCTGGATGTAACTGGTCGAGGCCTTGCGGTCGCGCTTGACGATCGCGACGGCCTGCTGGAACAGATCGCCGCCACCATCCGCACCCATGCCGCTGGCGTCGAACACGGCGCCGCCATCTTCGTCCTCGGTCGGCTCTTCGGCCGTGACTGCTTCCAGGTATTCCGGCTGGCCCTGCGTCTTGAGATGACGCACCACCTTCTCGACTTCCTCGTCCGAGGCAAACGGCCCGTGCACGCGGCTGATGCGGCCGCCGCCGGCCATGTAGAGCATGTCGCCCTGACCGAGCAGCTGCTCGGCGCCCATCTCGCCCAGAATGGTGCGGCTGTCGATCTTGGAGGTGACCTGGAAGGCGATGCGGGTCGGGAAGTTCGCCTTGATGGTGCCGGTGATGACGTCGACCGACGGACGCTGGGTCGCGAGGATCACATGCAGGCCGGCGGCGCGCGCCATCTGCGCGAGGCGCTGCACCGCGCCTTCGATGTCCTTGCCGGCGACCATCATCAGGTCGGCCATTTCGTCGACGATGATGACGATGTAGGGCAGCGGATCGAGCGAGAGCTTCTCTTCCTCGTAGATCGCCTTGCCGGTCTCCTTGTCGAAGCCGGTATGCACCGTGCGCGTCGGCTCTTCGCCCTTGGCTTTCAGCTCGAGCAGGCGCGTGTTGTAGCCGTCGATGTTGCGCACGCCGAGCTTGGCCATGTTCTTGTAGCGCTCTTCCATTTCGCGCACGGCCCATTTCAGCGCGACCACCGCCTTCTTCGGGTCGGTCACGACGGGCGTGAGCAGATGGGGAATGCCGTCATAGACGGAGAGTTCGAGCATCTTCGGATCGACCATGATCAACCGGCACTGATCGGGGCGCAACCGGTAGACCAGGCTGAGGATCATGGTGTTGATCGCAACCGACTTACCGGAGCCGGTGGTACCGGCGATCAGCATGTGCGGCGTGCGTGCGAGATCGATGATGACGGGGTCGCCGCCGATGGTCTTGCCGAGGCAGAGCGGCAGCTTCGCGACCGTGTCGGTGGCTTCCTTCGCCACCAGCAGCTCACGCAGATAGACCTTCTCGCGGTGCGCGTTCGGCAACTCGATGCCGATGGCGTTGCGGCCGGGCACGACCGCGACGCGCGCCGACAGTGCGCTCATCGAGCGGGCGATGTCGTCGGCAAGGCCGATCACGCGGGATGATTTGATGCCCGGTGCGGGCTCCAGCTCGTACAGCGTGACGACGGGACCCGGATTGGCCTTCACGATCTCGCCGCGCACGCCGAAGTCCTGCAGCACGCCTTCGAGCGAGCGCGAATTGGTCTCGAGCTCAGCCTTGCTGAGCGGCTGGCGATCGCCGGCCTTCGGCGCGGCCAGCATGGAGACGGAGGGAAGATCGAACTTGTCGGAACCCTTCTTGGGCGCCGCCTTCGGCGCAGCCTTCTTGCGCGAGGTGCGCGCGGGCGCCTCTTCCTCTTCTTCCTCCTCCTCGACTTCTTGCTCGTCGTGCTCGTCCTCGTAGTCCTCGTCCGCGGCCTGCGGCGAGATCGAGGGCGCGGCGCGGCTGCCACCAAGATTGGGCTCCTGCCGACTGAACGAAACCGGCTTGGTCTTGCTGCCGCTTGAAACCAGCGAGCGATAAGCAGCCCCACAAAGCCAGATCAGGCGTGCCTTGGTGCTCATCAGCGCGTGGAACAGAAAGCCCAGCGATACCGAACCGCGATCGCTGTCCTCGCCGTCTTCGAGCGGCTTGTCGTCGTCCTCGATCTCCGCAAGTTCCTCGTCATGCTCGCGCGCGCCGAGCCCGCAGGCGATCAGGAAGGTTGCGGTGAGCGCCACGAACAGGATAGCGCCGAGCACGATGCGATAGATCGCGCCGGGCGGTCCGAAGATCACCGCTGGCGCGCGCACCAGCGCATCGCCAACGACGCCGCCGAGCCCGGTCGGCAGCGGCCAGGCGCCGCCATGCGGCCAACAACTGACAAAGCCCGCCGCGATCACCGTGCAGAGAATCCATGAGCCGAGCCGCAGCGCCTCGCGGTCGAACGGGCGGTGGGTCATCATGCGCCAGCCCCACACCGCGACCGTCAGGATCAGCATGATGGCGCCGAGGCCGAGAATCTGCATCGCGAGGTCGGCGCCGATGGCGCCGGCATAGCCGAGGACATTGTGGATCGGCCGTGAGGTCGCGTGGCTGAGGCTCGGGTCCTGCACCGACCAGGTCATCAAAGCGGCGGATGCGACGCCCGAGAGCGTGACCAGGCCAAAGCCGGTCAGCTCGCGCAAACGCCGGCTCAGCGCTTCGCGGATCGAAGGCGGCAGATGGCCGACCAGGGGAATCACACGTTCGATTGCCGACATGCTCATGGGCCCCGCCTAACCCAGAGTTTCGACCAGCCGGTGCAGCGCCTGCGCCGTGGTCTCACTGTCCTGCACCAGCGCCAGGCGGATGTAGCCGGCGCCGGGATTGAAGCCGTCGGGCTGAAGCCGCGCCAGATAGGAGCCGGGCACCACGCGCACGCCGGCCTCCCTGAAGAGCTTCAGAGTCACGGCGACATCGTCGCCGATCTCTGACGTGTTGAGCCAGACGCAGAAGCCGGCATCAGGCCGGCGATAGCCGTAACGATTGCCGATGATCTGGTCGGCGAGATCGAACTTGATCCGGTAGAGCCTGCGGTTCTCCTCGACATGCGCTTCGTCGCCATAGGCGACGGTCGCGACATGCTGCAGCGGCACCGGCACCTGGGGCGCTGCGATGTTGCGCAGCTCCAGGAACTTGCCGATGAACGTCTTGTCGCCGGCGGCGAAGCCGACGCGCAGGCCCGGCAGGTTGGAGCGCTTCGACAGCGACTGGAACGCGGCGACGCGGGTGAAATCGGGCCCTGCGCATTCGAGCGCGCTGCCCGGCGCCTGACGGGTGTAGATCTCCGAATAGCACTCGTCGCTGAGGATCATGAAGTTGTAGCGATCGGCGAGGCTTTTCAGGCGGGTGAAATAATCGCGCGAGGCGACCGAGCCCTGCGGGTTGGCGGGCGAGGCCAGATAGAACGCCACGGTGCGCGCCAGCGTAGCCTCGTCGATGGCATCGAGATCGGGCAGGAAGCCGTTTTCGACCGTGGTCGGCAGATAGACCGGCTCGCAAGCCGCTGCGCCAGCGCCGGCGCCATAGACCGGATAGAACGGGTTCGGCATCAGGATCGCGGGCTTGCCGGGCTTCGGCCCGACATAGCGCACCGCTGCGATCGCGGCGAGGAACAGCCCCTCGCGGCTGCCATTGAGCACGAGAAGCTCGCTTTTGGGGTCGAGCGCGCGCGGCAGCTTGAAACGCGACGACAGCCAGGCGCTCGCAGCGTTGCGGAACGGCTCCATGCCCTGGTTCATCGGGTAACGGCCGAAATCGGCGATGTGCTTGGCCAGCACCGGGCCGACGAAGTCGGGCACGGGATGCTGCGGCTCGCCGACAGCCAGCGAAATCAAGGGCTTGCCGGGCTCATGCGGAGCCAGCAGCTCGTTCAGCCGGACGAAGGGCGAGCGTTGGTTGTCGGAGCTTCCACTGGCCTGCGGCGCACGGGATGAAGCGGTCATGACCATTCTGGGCGCCAGTACTCTCGGAACGGCCGGTCGCGCGCTGCGCGCCGGCGGGAAAGCGGTTCAGTTCACCATAGATAGGGCGAGGTTAAGACGCGATTAACCATCGGCGGGCCGCTCCGTCCAGAGCCGGAAAAATGAGGCCGGATAACAACGGGATGGCGGCCTGGTCACCTCTCCCGCAAGGCACGCGGGGGAGGGAGCGCACCGTCATGGTGGCTTAATGCCCCGGCAGCTTCTCGAATTTCATCATCCCCGCGGGGATCGTGTGGAACTCCTGCTTGTCGCAGGTGTAGATCGCCACCTGCGGCTGGAATTGTTCCGGGTCGTCCAGCGTGCCGACCTTGACCACGACGGCCGGCAGGCCGGGTATTTTGGTGACGAGATGGGTGCCGCACTCGGGGCAGAAATCGCGCGTGACGGCGCGCTCGAGGTCCTTGCGGGTGAACTGCTTGGGCTGGCCAGTGATGTAGGTGAAGCCGTTCGCCGGCATCGCGATGAAGGTGTTGGGTGCGCCGCCTGAGATGTACTGGCACTCGCGGCAATGACATTGCCCCTGCATCATCGGATCGCCCTCGGCCACGTAGCGCACCTCGCCGCAATAGCATCCGCCTTCCAAGCGCATGACGACCTCCCGTGTTGTTATTCGTTGTGGTCGTTATTTCTGCGCCGGCAATCTGGAATGGCAATGCCTTTCTTAGGTCGCCGGACCTAAAAGCAATCTTGCAAAAAAAGGGGCTCCAACTTGCGCTGGAGCCCCTCAACGGTCGGGGCATTGCCGGGTATGTGCCCCAAACCGTAGGAGTGGACGCGATCTTCCGGAGAAGATCGCGGCCGGGAGGAGACGTTACATGTTGTAGGCGCGCTCGGTGTGCTCGGTGATGTCGAGGCCTTCACGTTCGGTCTCGACATTGGCGCGGAGGCCAACGATCACATCGACGACCTTGTAGAGGATCGCCGAACCGATGCCCGACCACACCAGCGTGGTGCCGACCGCCTTGAGCTGGGACAGCATCTGCGCAGCGAAGTCGTAATCGGCAACCTTCGGCGGGATCGCGGTGTAGTCGATGATGCCGGCGCCGCCGAGAGCGGGGTTCACCAGGATGCCGGTGCCGAGGGCGCCGACGATGCCGCCGATGCAGTGCACGCCGAACACGTCGAGCGAGTCGTCGTAGCCGAGCGCGTTCTTCACCACGGTGCAGAAGAACAGGCAGACCACGCCGACCACGAGACCGAGGACGATCGCACCCATCACGCCGGCGAAGCCGGCGGCAGGCGTGACGGCGACGAGGCCCGCGACAGCGCCGGAGATGACGCCGAGCACCGACGGATGACCCTTCACGATCCACTCCGCGAACATCCACGACAGCGCGGCGGCTGCGGTGGCGACGAAGGAGTTGGTCATGGCGAGCGCAGCGCCGCCGTTGGCCTCCAGGTTGGAGCCGGCGTTGAAGCCGAACCAGCCGACCCAGAGCAGCGAGGCGCCGATCATCGACATGGTCAGCGAGTGCGGAGCCATCAGCTCCTTGCCGTAACCGACGCGCTTGCCGATCAAGAGGGCACCGACCAGGCCGGCGATGCCGGCGTTGATGTGCACCACGGTGCCGCCCGCGAAGTCGATCGCGCCCGCCTTGAAGATCCAGCCGGCGTCGGCGTTGATCTCGTCGAGCTTGGCTTGAGCCGCGGTCTTCGCCGCCGCATCACCCGCAGCAGCCAGAGCCTTGGCCGCGTCCTGGATCGCGTCCGGGCCGGGCCAGTACCAGACCATGTGCGCGATCGGGAAGTAGATCAGCGTGACCCAGAGCGGGATGAAGAGCGCGACGGCCGCGAACTTCATGCGTTCGGCGAAGGCGCCGACGATGAGGGCGGGCGTGATCGCCGCGAAGGTCATCTGGAAGCACACATAGACGAGCTCCGAGATGTTGGCGTCGACCGAGAAAGTTGCGGCCTTCGAGTCGGTGGTGACGCCCATCATGAAGGCCTTGGAGAAGCCGCCGATGAAGTCGGAGCCGCCGGTGAAGGCGAGGCTGTAGCCGTACACGGCCCAGATCACGGTGACGACGCAGACAGTGTAGAACACCTGCATCAGGACCGAGAGCATGTTCTTGGAACGAACGAGGCCGCCGTAGAACAGCGCGAGACCCGGGATCGTCATCAACAGCACGAGGACTGTCGATGTCAGCATCCAGGCGTTATCCCCCTTGTTGACCGTTGGCTCGGCATAGGCTGCGGTCGCAGCGAAAAGGCCGACTGCGAGAGCCGCCAATCCCGCGCCATAGGGACGCTTAAACGTCATTGCATTTACTCCTGATTGAATTTTGGTTGAGCGCGAAATCAAAGGGCCGCGGCGTCGGCCTCGCCGGTGCGGATGCGGACCGCATGGTCGAGGTTGATGACGAAGATCTTGCCGTCGCCGATCTGTCCGGTTTTCGCAGCGGACGTGATGGCGTCGATGGTTTTGTCGACCTGCTCGGAGGCGACAGCGACTTCGATCTTGATCTTGGGCAGGAAGCTCACGGCATATTCGGCGCCGCGATAGATTTCCGTATGGCCTTTCTGCCGGCCATATCCCTTGACTTCCGTCACCGTGAGACCGTGAACGCCAATGGCGGTCAGGGCGTCACGGACTTCTTCCAGCTTGAATGGCTTGATAATCGCCATAACAATTTTCATGGGTCCTATCCCCGCTTGGGCCCGGTCCGGACGTGGCCGGGCGTTTCTCGACTGGTTCGCCACGAGGGAGACGTTTCACTACGCGGGCACAGCCACGCCCCCTAGAATCAAATGCCGTGCCAGATCGGGCGGGTTGCCTAACGGACTATGAAAACGGGTGTTTTCGCGCCCAGCTTGTATTGCGTTGCAGTGCGCCAATACGTCGCGCTCAAAACGTGATCATGGCTGATCAAAATACAGGCAGGACAGGCTGCCGACACAATGTTGCTCACGCGTCGGGCAGCAGAAAGGTATTTTCTTACAGGGAGAGACTCGCCGAAGGGCGCCGCTGCGCTGCAGAAGATAGAGCGCGACCTTCGGCTGCTTACAGGATGGTCGGAACCGACCAAGGATAATCAGGCGGGGGCGCGTTCCGTGAACACCCGGTCGACCAAGCCCCATTCAACCCCCTGCTGGGCGGTCATGAAGTGATCGCGGTCCAGGGTCCGCTCGACCTCCGCTTCGGTACGGCCGCAATGCTGCGCATAGAGGCGGATGATGCGCCGCTTGGTTTCCTGCATCTCGTTGGCATGGATCAGGATGTCGGACGCCTGACCCTGGAAGCCGCCGAGCGGCTGATGCACGTGAAGGCTGGCATTGGGCAGCGCGGCGCGGTGACCGGGCTCGCCGGCCATCAGCAGGAATGAGCCCATCGAGCGCGCCGTGCCCATGCACAGCGTATGCACCGGCGCCTTGATGAACTGCATGGTGTCGTACATCGCCAGCCCGGAAGTGACGACGCCGCCATAGGAATTGATGTAGAGATTGATCGGCCGGTTCGGATTCTCTGCTTCCAGAAACAACAGTTGTGCGCAGACCAGGCCCGACATCGCGTCGTTGACCTCGCCATTGAGGAAAATGATGCGCTCGCGCAAGAGGCGCGAATAGATGTCGAAAGATCGTTCGCCGCGCGCGGATTGTTCGACGACCATAGGGACGAGCTGAAGCATGTCGCGCATCGGCGACCTCCATGTCTAGAGGTGATGAAGTTTGTTGGTGGTCAGGCTGCCGCGCGCATCAGGCAGCAATTGCTGTTGGCCGGCTGCGGCAGCTTGGCGCAGGCCTGCTGAATGATGCGAAAGCGCGTGCCGCCTGACACGTTCGGCTCGATCTTGAAGATGACCTGGCTTTCGCGGAACGGCGGCTCGGAATCGCGCATCCGGTAGCGCACCTCTGCGCCGAGAATCGATGTTTCAGGTTCAGTGCCGGCCAGGTCGCAATCCGGCAGCCAGCGCTCGCGCAATTCGGGAATCGTCACCGCGCGCCAGACTTTTGCAGGCGGTGCATCGAATTCAAACTCGAGCACCAAGGCTTCTTTGACTATCAAGGCGTCTTCGGAGGGATCAGGTTTTGCGGCGTCGCTCATTGATCCATCTCCTTCAGGAGGTCGGCGAGTGCGTCCATGCGCTTCGGCCAATAGGCGCGGTAGCGCGCAAGCCAGGCCCCGATGGCGAGAATTCCTTCGGGATCGACTTCGTAATTCACAAAGCGGCCCTGCCGCTGCTCGCGCACGAGACCTGCCGCGCGCAGCACTGAAAGATGTTGCGACATCGCCGGCTGGCTGATCTCCAGGCCGTCGCGCAAGGCGCTCGCATTCAGGCTGCCGCCGGCGAGCTTCTCAAAGACCTTGCGGCGGGTCGGGTCGGCCAGCGCCTTGAAGATGTCGGCTTCGATCATGCCGACACATAAGCACGGGCTTATGTGTTACGCAAGTCCCTTACTGAAGCGCCTCACCGTGCTGTGAAATGTCGAGCCCCTCGAGCTCGTGCTCCCGCGACACGCGCAACGGCACGAACAGGCCGACCAGCTTGAGCAGGATGAAGCTCACGCCCGCCGACCAGGCGAAGGTGACGGCGACGCCGTAGAGCTGGATCAGCAATTGCTGCGGATGCCCTTCGAGCAGGCCGGCGGTGCCGCCGATCGCGCTGGTGGCGAATACGCCGGCGAGCAGCGTGCCGGTCAGCCCGCCGATGCCGTGCACGCCGAACACGTCGAGCGAGTCGTCGTAGTTGAAGCGGTGCTTCAGCCAGGTGCAGGCCCAGTAACAGACTGCGCCTGCGGCGATGCCGATGACGATGCCGTGCCACGGTGCGACAAAGCCCGAGGCCGGCGTGATGGTGCCAAGGCCGGCTACCGCGCCCGAGATCATGCCGAGCACGGAGGGCTTGCGTCGCGTCGACCATTCGATCGCGCCCCAGGTCAGCGCGCCGGAACAGGCTGCCAGATGCGTTGCGATGATCGCCATCACCGCGCGCGAATTGGCCGCGCCCGCCGAGCCGCCGTTGAAGCCGAACCAGCCGACCCACAACAGGCCGGTGCCCACCACCGCCAGCGACAGATCGAACGGCGAGAGGTTTTCGGTGCCATAGCCGTGCCGCCGTCCCATCACCTTTGCCGCGACGAGCCCGCCGGTGCCGGCCGACAGATGCACGACGAGGCCGCCGGCGAAATCCAGCACGCCCATGCTGTTGAGGAAGCCGCCGCCCCAGATCCAGTGCGCCAGCGGAATGTAGACGAAGATGAACCAGGCGACCGAGAACAGCAGGTAGGCGGAGAACCGCATCCGGTCGGCGACCGAGCCCGCGACCAGTGCCACCGTGATGATCGCAAACGTCATCTGATACAGCATGAACAGCGCTTCCGGGATCGTCTTCGCTGCCGGGCTGACGCTGTCCATGGTCATGCCGGCGAGGAACCAGCGGTCGAGCGAGCCGAGCCATGGGCCGTCGCCGACGAAGCAGAGCGAATAGCCGAACGCCACCCAGAGAATGGAGATCAGCGTCACCGCGGCGAGGCTCTGCGCCATGGTCGCGAGCACGTTCTTCTTGCGCACCATGCCGGAATAGAACAGCGCCAGTCCCGGGATCGTCATCATCAGCACCAGCGCGGTGGCGACGATCATCCAGGCGGTGTCGGCGGTGTTGATCTCTGATGTCGCGGCCCGCGCCGGCGCAGCCGCAACCAACGCAAATCCGATTGCCGCAGCCATAGCGGCTACGCGGCGCAACAATCCCGCCATGTCATTTTCCCCGGCATAGTGATGGCGTCGCACGCTGTGGCGTCGTTGCCGGTGCGATCGACGATGAAGAACTTGGAGCTAGAGCGCGTCGCTGTCGGTCTCGCCGGTGCGGATGCGCAGCGCATGGTCGATCGGCGTGACGAAGATCTTGCCGTCGCCGATCTGACCGGTGCGCGCCGTGGCAGTGATCACCGCGACCGCCTTCTCGGCGACGTCGGAGGCAACCGCGATCTCGATCCGCAGCTTGGGCAGGAAGTTCACGACGTATTCCGCGCCGCGATAGATCTCGGTGTGGCCCTTCTGGCGGCCATAGCCCTTCACCTCGGTCACGGTCATGCCGTGGACGCCGATCGCCGTCAGGGCCTGACGGACTTCATCGAGCTTGAAGGGTTTGATGATCGCGACGACGAGTTTCATGATTCAGCCTGTTCCCCGGGATGCGCCCGCCGTGTGTCCCCGGCGATGCGTCAATCTGGCATCTTTCCGGGCAAATGGCACAAAAAACTTGCAGATTGAAGCGGAAAAACGTTTGGCCAAGGGCGGTGATGTGAACGGCCGCCTCTGTACAGGGCATCCGTTCATCGCTCACAATGCGTTTTTGGCATGGATGCGGTGAACCCGCGCCGGCCGAGCGGTACATAAGTATTTTGGGGGGGGCGCGTCATGGCGAGTTGGTTCTACGCATCCGAGGGCAAGCAGCAGGGGCCCTATCCGGAGGGGCAATTCCGCGACCTGATCGCGCAAGGCGTCGTGCGCGCGGATACGCTGGTGTGGTCCGAGGGCATGGCCGGCTGGCAGAAGGCCGCCGAAATTCCTGGATTGATCTCCGGCGGCGGCGCGCCGCCGATCATTCCGGCCGGGGGGCCGCCGATGATGGGTGGTGGCGCCTATACCGGCGCGGGCAGTGCGGCCGGCGGATCGCTGTCGGTCGATTTCGGGATCGTCGACTTCACCTGGCGCACGCTGGTGATGCTGATCCTCTCGTGCCTCGTCATTCCGGTGCCGTGGGTGTTCGTCTGGTATACGAAATGGATCGTGTCCTGCGTCAAGGTCCCGGGGCGGCCGAACCTGTCCTTCACCGGCAATGCAATGACGATGGTGCCCTGGTTCTTCGGCTTCATCGTTCTGGCAATTGTGATCGGCTACATCGGCAGCCAGATCCTGAGCACCGCTTTCTACATCGTCCAGATCGTTCTCTACTGGATGCTGATCAAATGGATGATCGCGAACATCGCATCCAACGGGCAGCCGCTCGGCCTCAGCTTCAACGGCTCGGTGCTCGGCTATATCGGCTGGAACCTGTTGTTCGCGATCTCCCTCATCACCATCATCGGATGGGCCTGGGTCGCGGCCGCCCAGCTGCGCTGGATCTATCGCAATATCGAGGGCACGCGTCGGGAGATCAACTTCAGGGGTAGCGGGCTCGGGATTCTCTGGCGCGGCATCGTGGCGGCGATCCTGTGCAGCTTCATCATCCCGATTCCGTGGGTCTATCGCTGGATCATGAACTGGTTCGCATCGCAGACCGAGCTCGCGCCGCGCGGATCGATGTAAGCACGATCAAGCCATCTCGAGCGCGATGAATTCGCGCTTGGGATCATCAGCTCCTGCGCTCGCGCACGGAGCCTTCCTGTGCGACGGACGCGACCAGCGTGCCATCCGGCTTGAAGATCGAGCCGCGGGTCAGGCCGCGGCCGCCTTGCGCGCTCGGCGAATCCTGCGAATAAAGCAGCCATTCGTCGGCGCGGAACGGGCGGTGAAACCACATCGCGTGGTCGAGGCTTGCCGGCATCATGCGCTTGTCGAACAGCGTGCGACCATAGCGCGCCATGATCGCATCCAGCAGCGAGAAGTCCGAGGCATAGGCCAGCGCGCACATATGCAGCGCCGGATCGTCGGGCAGCTTGGCCGCCGTCTTGATCCAGACATGGATGCGGCCGTCCTCGATCTTCTGGCCGAAGTAGCGGCCGAGCTCGACCGGGCGCAGCTCGATCGGCCGATCGGATTCGTAGTAGCGGCGGATGAACTCCGGCATCTCGCGGAACATCGGCTGCTTCGCCACCTCCTCCGCGGTGAGCTTGTCCGGCGGCGGCACGTCAGGCATCTTGTCCTGGTGGTCGAACGCGGACTCTTCCTCGGCATGGAACGATACCATGATCGAGAAGATCGCGTTGCCGTGCTGGATTGCGGTGACGCGGCGCGTCGAATAGCTCTTGCCGTCGCGCAGACGCTCGACCTGGTAGATGATCGGGATCTGCGGATCGCCCGGCAGGATGAAATAGCAATGCAGCGAATGCGGCAGCCGGCCCTCGACCGTGCGGCAGGCCGCGACCATCGCCTGCCCGATCACCTGCCCGCCGAACACCCGCTGCCAGCTTGTCTTCGGGCTGTTGCCGCGGAACAAATTCACCTCGAGCTGCTCGAGGTCGAGGATCGAAATCAGGTCGATCAGGCTTTTGGACATGGTGGTGCTTTCGCATTGTCGTCATTCCGGGGCGCACGCAGTGCGAACCCGGAATCTCGAGCTGATAACCTCTGGATTCCGGGTTCGCGACTTTGTCGCGCCCCGGAATGACACAGACGGGCCGTTCCGCCCTTGTTTCACCGCCCTGTTTCGCCCAGCTCAAGTCTGCTAGCAAGACCCGAGAATTGACTGGGAAGCTTGGCAGAGAAAACTTGGTATGTCGGTACAGGGTCACATAGTCATTGGCGGCGGCGCATTTGCGGGCCTGGCGCTCGCGCTGGCACTGCGTCAGGGGCTCGGCCCCGAGATTGCCGTCATCGTCGCCGATCCCGCGCTCAGCTCACGGCCAAGCCGGGATCCCCGCGCAACCGCGATCGTGGCCGCCTGCCGCCGCCTGTTCGAGGTGCTCGGCGCCTGGGACGATGTGAAAGCCGAGGCGCAGCCGATCCTCGACATGGTCGTCACGGATTCGAAGCTGGAGGACGCCACGCGTCCGACCTTCCTGAATTTCGCCGGCGACGTCGCTCCGGGCGAACCCTTCGCGCACATGGTCGAGAACCGTCGGCTGATCGATGCGCTGGTGGTCCGCGCCGAAGCCGCCGGCATCGATCTTCGCGCAACCACCGTCGCGTCCTACGACGCCAGCGCCGATGGCATTGACGTCACGCTTGGCGATGGCAGCAAGATTGCCGCCAGTCTTCTGGTCGCAGCTGACGGTGCGAAATCGAAGCTGCGCGAGCGCGCCGGCATCGCCACCCATGGCTGGGACTACGATCAATCCGGCATCGTTGTCACCGTCGGCCACGAGCGCGATCACGAAGGCCGCGCCGAAGAGCACTTTTTGCCCGCGGGCCCGTTTGCGATTTTGCCGCTGACCGGAAGGCGCTCCTCGCTGGTCTGGACCGAGCGTCGCGCAGAGGCCGCACGCATCATTGGGCTTGGCGACGAGGAATTTCACGCCGAGCTCGAGCAGCGTTTCGGTTTGCAGCTCGGCGAGGTCAAGGCGCTGGACAAGCCGCGCGCGTTTCCGCTGTCCTATTTCGTCGCGCGCTCCTTCGTCGCCGAGCGCCTCGCGCTGGTCGGCGATGCCGCCCACGTCATTCACCCGATCGCGGGGCAAGGCCTCAACATGGGGCTGAAGGATGTCGCCGCGCTGGCCGAGGTGGTTGTCGATGCCGCGCGGCTCGGCATGGATCTCGGTGGCGCTGACGTGCTCGAACGCTACCAGCGCTGGCGTCGCTTCGACACCATGGCGATGGGCGTTGCCACCAACTCGCTCAACTTCCTGTTCTCGAATAAGTCGACGCTACTGCGCACCGTCCGCGACATCGGACTCGGCATCGTCGACCGCACCCCGCCTCTGAAGAATCTCTTCATCCGCCAGGCGGCCGGCCTCACCGGCGAAATCCCTCGCCTGCTAAAGGGCGAGGCGCTGTAGGCGAGTAGCGAATGGAGAGTGGCGAGTAGAGTTTTGCGATTCGCCACTCGCCACTCCCTACTCGCTTAGTCGATCTTCCTCGCCTCTTCCGGCAGCATGATCGGAATGCCGTCGCGGATCGGATAAGCGAGTCTCGCAGACCGCGAGATCAGCTCCTGCTTGGCCGCGTCGAATTCCAGCGGGCCCTTGGTCAGCGGGCAGACCAGGATCTCCAGCAGTTTCGGATCGACGCTGTTTTCGGGGCGTTCGGTGGGCGCGTTCATAGGGGTCTCCGGCATTGGCTTGCCTCTAACACAGAAATTCGCGGTCGCCCATCACCGGCCGTAGCGTTTTCAAGCGAAGTGGACGCCGGTTCGCGTTAAGAAAACGCGTCAAACGCTAGTCAGAGACCATCTTCTGGATCTCGTCGAGCAGGCCCTGGAGCCGCGCGCTCGGCACGGGCGCTGCCGAGAGCGCAAAGCCGAGAAAGGTCCAGTACAGGATTTGCGCGCGCGCCTGCGCTGTCGCGGCGTCGAGTCCCCGTTTCGCCAGCAAGGCCTCGATATAATCGAGCCTGCGGCGGTCGATGGCGCGGACCGCCGCCTGCGCCGCCGCGTCGAACGCCGCCCAGGCGCGCACCGCGCGTTCCAGGTCGAGCCGGGCGCCGAAGGTCCTGCGCAGCAGCGCTCTGAGCGGCTCGTCGCTGTCGGCCTCGACGCGGGCGATGATCTCCTCGGCCGCGATCTCGCGCCAGCGCCTCAGCACGGCGGCGTGGAACGCGCCGAGATCGGCAAAATGCCAGTAGAAGCTGCCGCGGGAGACGCCGATGGCCCTTGCCAATGGATCGGCCTTCAGCGCGGTAAAGCCGCCTCTGGTGAGCGCCTTGATGCCCTGGCTGATCCAGTCGTCGGCGGTGAGCTGTTCGGTCATGTCGGGTTCCGATCCCAGACCATACACTAGTGTATTGACAGCCGGCAGGCCAGCCCTTATCCCACCATACACTCATGTATGGAGGCCTTGATGCGTGATCTCTTGCTGCAGTGTGCCGGCGTCGGCGCCATCATCGTGGCGCTCATCCATGGCTATCTCGGAGAAGCCAAGGTCTTTCCCCGTGCCACCATCGAGCCGCCGCGGCTCCGCACCCTGGTCCGCCTGGTCTGGCAGGCTTCGACGGTGGCCTGGATCGGCTGCGGTGTGCTGCTGGTCGCCGCGCCCTGGATGGATTCAGCCTCGGCGCGTCGCTGGATCGTCCTGACCATGATCGGCGTGTTCGGCCTTTCCGCCTGCGCCAACGCTTGGGCGACGCGTGGTCGCCACTTCGGCTGGATGGCGCTCACGGCCGTCGTGGTGATGGCGGCGGCCGGTTACTGATCGTCGCAACGACTGCCATCGTCAATCCGACGTTAGAGCTTATCTAAATCACGCCATACCCGAGTCGATTGACTTCATGCCCGCCTTTGCTTCCTTCGGATGCGCCTCGCGCAAGGCGGTGCGCAGATGACGGAGAGGAGATGTTCGTGAAGGTCATTCGTGTTGTTGCCATGGCATTGGCGATCGGAATCGGCGCTGGATCGACGGCGATGGCCGACGGTTTCAAGAATTGCACCAAGCTCGACAAGGCGTCATGGAAGCCGGCCAGCGACGCCGAAGCCAAGGCGACGGCGCTGGGTTACGAAGTGCGTCGCTCCAAGATCGAAGGCTCCTGCTATGAGGTCTATGGCGTCAAGGAAGGCAAGCTCTATGAGCTGTTCTACAGCCCGGAAGATCTCAGCCTGAAGCACACGATCGCCAAGTAGGTTTGCCAAGTAAGTTTGCCAGGTAGGGCTTATGCTTTGAAAGTGGTCCCGGCTTGAGCGGCAACGCGGTATCAGACACGTGCGGGGGGGCGAAACGGACCCCCGCGGATCGGACGGTCGCAATCTGGGACCTTCCGCTCCGGCTCTGGCATTGGGCTCTCGCAGCGTGCGTCCTGGTGGCGTGGTTCACACCCACCGTCTACGACAAGCTTCACCGCATCGTCGGCTATGCGGTGATCGGGCTTCTCGTCTTCCGTTTGGCCTGGGGCTTCTGGGGCAGCCGCTATTCGCGCTTTCGCTTGATCGGCGTCCGCCTTCGTGCCGCGCCCTCCTATCTCTGGAACCTGCGCCGCGGCATCACCGGCCGCTATATCGGGCTCAATCCCGCCGGGACGCTGATGCTGGTGGCGCTGCTGCTGTCAATTGCCGTCTCGGCGATCACAGGCGCGCTGTCGGTGACAGTCACCCTCTTCGGCGTCTGGTGGATCGAGGACACGCATGCCTTCGCATCGGACGCCGTCATGATTCTGGTCCTGCTGCACGTTGCAGGCGTGGTGCTGATGAGCCTGCTTCAGCGCGAAAACCTGATCCGGGCCATGATCACGGGCCGCAAGCGCATCCGAGGTCATTGATTTGGAATCATCGAGCCGCGGAGCGAAGCGACGTGGGTGAGGGCGTTCTCCTCTAGGGGACTGTCCCATCGAGGAGAAACCCTCTCCCCGACCCTCTCCCGCAAGCGGGAGAGGCGGCGCAAGCTCGCTGACAATCTTCGTGATTTGATCCAGCGCAACGCGCGCCTGCACCATTTTGCCTAGTGTTGCTCCAGTTCCGACGTTCGAATGGAGCTTTCCATGAGCACCGCAAGCAGGCCTTATCCCGTCGTCCAGGACCTCATCGAGTCCTTCGCGAGCTGGCTGAAGCATCGCCGCGAGATGGCCGAGATGCGGCAGCTTGATCGCTTCGATTTCGACCGGATCGCGAACGATCTCAGGATCGCGCCTGACGACCTCGAAGAGCTGGTCCGCAACGGCAAGCATGCCGCCGACGAATTGCCGAAGATGCTGGAGCAGCTCGGCATCAGCGCGGAAGCACTCGGACGCGCACAGCCGCTGCTGCTGCGCGACATGGAGCGGGTCTGCTCGCTCTGCGGTCACAAGGGCGAGTGCGACCGCGATCTCGCCGACGGCACCGCGGCCGAAAACTATCACGGCTATTGCGGCAACGCCGCGACGCTGGAATCGCTCGATCGCACTGAGGTCGCGCCGCATTGACGCGCGGGCGTTCACGCGATCCAGTCTGGCACGTGAGGTAGCCCCTCGCTCTGCGCCGTATCGTGATTGATCCAGATTTCGGCGTTCTCGGCGCGAAGCATTTCGACGACTTTGGCCATGGACGCGACCGTTGCCTGCTGGTCCGCATTGAAGGACGGCACGCGCATGTGCCGGAGGTTCTCCCTGTTGTGCGCGACGTCGCCGCTCAGCAGCACGGCGCCGCGCCGCGGCAATCTTACCATCAGCGAGCAATGCCCCGGAGTATGGCCCGGCGTGAAGATCATGCGCACGGCGCCGTCCCCGAAGATGTCGTGGTCACCATCGACGATCTCGTAAGGCCGCTCCTTCAACATCTTGTAGTGCGGCAGCGAGTAGCCGAACTCGTCAGGCTCCGGTCCGAACATGGCCTCAAACTCGGCTCGCTGAGCGATCCATTTTGCATTTTCAAACAGATCGACATTTCCGATGTGATCGAAATGGGCATGGGACAGGATGATCGTGCCGACATCGCGGGGCCGCACGCCAATTTCATCCAACTGGTCGGCGATGGGACGACGCACGATGCCGCGTATGCCATGCGCGATGATACGTCCTTCCGGGTATTTCACCAGCGCATCCTCGATTCCCGTATCCCAGATCAGCCATTCGCCACGGTGACTGATGAGATAGGCATTGCAACTCAGCGTCATGGGGACGCCGACATTGATGCCGGGAGAGTAGATCGAGCCATCCTCGACCTCTGCAATACCGCCATCGAGGATGTAGACCTTGTCGATCGTCGCCATCAGCAACCTTTCACGCCGCCGTTTCGGCGCGCCGTTTCATCTCGCGCATGTCGCGCCCGGGCGGCATCCCGAACAGCCGGCAATATTCGCGCGTGAACTGCGTGACGCTTTCGTAGCCGACCTGATGGGCTGCGGCCGCGATGCTTGCAGCATCCGGCAGCATCGCGCGACGCGCCTCGATCAGGCGCAGCTGCTTCTGAAACTTGAGCGGGGTCACCGACGTGACGCTCCGGAAGTGCGCGTGAAACGCCGACGGGCTCATGCCAGCGGCTCTGGCCAGCCGGTCGATGCGCAACGGCTTGGCGTAGTCGGCACGGATGATGGCAACGGCGCGGCCGATCCGTTTGGCATGGCTGTCGGCAATGCCGAGGGCCCTGATGGCGCCACCGTGCCGTCCTGCCAGCAGCCAGTAGTGCAGCTCGCGCACCAACTGGCCCTGCAAGATCGGCAAGGCAGAGGGACGGTCGATCAGGCGCAACAGGCGGAGCGCCGCATCCGCAACCTCCTGTTCCGTAGGCTCGACCCGTAGCGGTTGGGACGGAATGAACGGGAGCGAACCCATCTCGACCACCAGTCCTTCGATGATTGTGGGGTCGAGCTCGAGGACGAGCGAAAGATACGGTGCCGCCGCCGTCGCGCGCGTGATCTGGCTGACAGTCGGCACATCACTCGCAATCAACAGCGAATCGCCTGCACCAAAGTCGAAGGACGTCCGGCCGGTCGCGACACGTTTGGCACCTTGCAGGACCAATGCGACCAGAGGCTTGGAGATAGCGTACAGGAGCGCGCTCGGCGCGGTCTCGCGGATGATCGAGACACCGGCGAAGGGAGTAGAGGCGATGCCTTTGTCGTCGGCGTGAGCCGCGGAATAACGACTGGCGATCTGGAGCAGCGTTTCGGTCACACGCCAATTTTAGGCCGAGCCCGGCGCGCAAGCAACAACGCCGGGCAATCAGGCAGAAAAGCAGGAGTTTTGGGCAAGTCCGCCGCCGCCGCATTCTGGAGTGTTGGGCAAGAGGATCCGAGGATCCGGCAACATCGGACGAACGATCGCGGGCAGAAGCAACTCACCGCAACTCCACGAGGAACTTCCGATGCCCACCATTTCGCTCGTCACTGGCGCCAGCCGGGGTCTTGGCCGCAACACCGCGATCGCCATCGCGCGTCACGGCGGCGATGTGATCGTGACGTATCGCAGCGGCGCCTCCGCCGCCCGCGAGGTCGTCACCGAGATCGAGGCGCTCGGCCGGAAGGCCGTCGCGCTCGAACTCGACGTTACCTCCGTCTCGTCATTTCCCGCGTTCGTCGCAAAGGTTCGATCGACGCTGACTATGCATTGGGGCGCGACCACGTTCGATCATCTCGTCAACAATGCCGGCCAGGGCGAGATGGCTTCCATCGCCGAGACGACAGAGCTGCAATTCGACGCCCTGTTCGACACGCATGTCAAAGGGCCATTCTTTCTGACACAGGCCTTGCTGCCGCTGCTTGCCGACAACGGCCGGATCATCAACTTCTCGAGCGGGCTGACGCGCGTGTCCTTCCCCGGCTTCTCCGCCTATGCAGCCGCGAAGGGCGCGATCGAGGTCTTGACGGTGTATATGGCCAAGGAGTTCGGCGGACGCGGCATCACAGCCAACGTCGTCGCGCCGGGTGCGATCGAAACCGACTTCCTCGGCGGAGCCGTCCGGGACCTGCCTGATCTGAACAAGCAATTTGCACAGATGACCGCGCTCGGCCGCGTCGGCCTGCCCGACGACATCGGGCCGATGGTCGCGAGCCTGCTCGGTCCTGACAACCGCTGGATCACGGCCCAGCGCGTCGAGGTGTCCGGGGGCCAGACGATCTGACGAGGCGGCGGTGGTACTCGCGACCGGCTACGAACCGGTCGCGGTCCAGACCCAACGATCAGAAGCCGACGGTCTCGTTCACATAGAACGTGTTGAGAATGGTGACCCTGTCACGATCGGTATGGATCTGCGGACGGCCGTGCCAGCTCATCCGGGTCAGGGTGTGATAGGCCTTCAGGACCACGAAGGCATAGCCGACATTGGGCAGGAACGGGATCGTCTTCACGGGCTCGAGGCAGTAGGAGCCGACGTGAAACAGGCCCTTGAGCGAGGCCTGGTAGAGTGTCGTTCCCAGCGCTTCCTGGCTGCCGTCGGCCGGGCAATACAGCTGCATCGTCACGACCTTCTTGCGCGTGTCCGGATGCGGCTTGATCTGATAGCCGTCCCTGTCGACATAGACGACCGGCTTTGCGACCAGCGTCAGATCCTCAGCCTTGGCCACCTTGTCGCCGCGGGCGCGAATCTCGAGCCCGTCATGCAGCCGGTTCCGGATCGCCTGCTCGACAGGCTTCGAGGTCAGCATGGCCGACACCGCAGCCCATGCGGGGCGCAATGACGGCTCGATCTTGTCGACGTTTTCACCGTAGAGGCGCAGCGCCATCCGTGTGCCCGTACCGGTGATCGGATCGTAGCCCTGGGTCGGCACGCTCCGGATCATGTCCCGGTAGAAATCCGCGGGGAAGAAATCGCGGAAGACGATGTGGGGAAACGGAGACGCGGAATGATCAGCGGCCTCGATGCTGCGCACCGCATGAACAGTGAGTTCGTCAACGAGATTGGCCGGAGCAGCCACTTCCGCAAGAGCCGTCATGAGGATACCTCACACCAGGTTGGACCCAGTCACTTTCAATTCTTTCCGGCATTACCTTGCGACGTGGGCCTTATGCAAGTCAACGGCAGCAACCGCGGCCGATTTTCGCGCGGTCGTGATCAGAAACCGGCGCGGCAAATCAATGCATTCGCGGCGTTTAAAGCTTCAAAACGACCCGCGTTCCAATGCTGTCCAGGTTGACAAAGCGGACTGGCTCACACCTCAGCCCTTGCTCATCGAGGCGATCGCGTCCGCGATTGCGATGGTGCGGCGCGCCATGTCGGCGTGCAGGCGCTCCACCATTGCGCCGTCGAGGCGGATCGCGCCGCGCGAGACGTTCTCCGGCAATTCGAACGCCGCGATGATTTTTCGCGCGCGGGCGATGTCCTCCTCGGGCGGCGTGAAGATCGCGTTGCAGGCCTCGATCTGTGAGGGATGGATCAGCGTCTTGCCGTCGAAGCCGAGATCGCGCGCTTGCGCGCATTCGGTGGCGAAACCGTCGGGGTTGGCGATGTCGCTATAGGGGCCATCGAGGATTTCGAGACCGGCGGCGCGCGTCGCCAGGATGCAATGGGTGATCATCGGGATCATCGCGGCGCGGCCGGGCAGCATCCTGATCCGCGTCTCGCGCGAGATGTCGTTAGGGCCGAACACGAAGCCGGCGAGGCGGCTCGATGGATCGCGTCCGGCCTCGGCCAGCTCCTCGGCATGCAGCACCGCGCGCGCGGTCTCGATCATCGCCCAGACCTTCACTGATGGCGCGGCGCCGAGATGGGCGAGGTCGCGGCCGATGCTCCGGAGATCCTCGACGCTTGAAACTTTTGGAACCAGGATGCCGTCAGGCGAAGCCTCGGCCGCCATGGCGACGTCTTCGGACCACCATTGCGTGTCGAGACCGTTGGTCCGGATCAGGACCTCGCGCTTGCCGAAGCCTTTTGCGGCGATCGCGGCGGCAATGCCGTCGCGCGCCAGCGCCTTGGCGTCAGGCGCGACGGAATCCTCGAGGTCCAGGATCAGGCCGTCGGCGGCGAGATTCCTTGCCTTTTCAAGGGCGCGAGGATTGGAGCCGGGCATGAACAGATGGCTGCGGCGCGGGCGGGTCATGCTGCGTTCCTTCCTGATGGCTCGGACTTGTTCCAGTTGGAGGCGATAGCATCTGGCCTGCCCATTCGAAAGGCTTGTTCACCCTGGCGGTCTATGATTAGGCATAGGCCATGATCACATTCCCGAAGCATTTGCTGGAAGGCTACCAGGCCTTTGCCACCCAGCGGCTGCCGGCCGAGCAGAGTCGCTACCGCGAGCTGTCGGTGAAAGGGCAGTCGCCGGAAGTCATGGTGATCGGCTGCTGCGACAGCCGCGTCTCGCCCGAGGTGATTTTCGATGTCGGGCCCGGCGAGCTGTTCGTGGTCCGCAACATCGCCAATCTGGTGCCGACCTACCAGCCCGACGAGAACGCGCATGGCGTCTCGGCCGCGCTGGAATATGCCGTGACGGTGCTGAAGGTGAAGCACATCGTGGTGCTCGGCCACGCGCAATGTGGCGGCATCCGCGCCTTCGTCGACAAGATCGAGCCGCTCACGCCGGGCGACTTCATCGGCAAATGGATGCAGATGTTCATCAAGCCGGGCGAAGTGGTGGAGCAGCGCGACCACGAGACCATGGCGCAGTTCGTCGAGCGCATCGAAAAGGCCGCAGTGTTCCGCAGCCTCGAAAACCTGATGACGTTCCCGTTCGTGCGCAGGGCCGTCGAGAGCGGCCAGATGCAGCTCCATGGCGCCTATTTCGGCGTTGCCGAGGGAACGCTGTTCGTGCTGGACCAGGCGAGCAAGCAATTCAAGAAGGCGAGTGGCGAGTAGGGAATGGCGAGTAGCGAGTTGCGAATGGAAATCCATTCGCCATTCGCTACTCACCAGTCGCCGCGTTTCAGCTTGAATTCGTAGGGTGGGCAAAGCGAAGCGTGCCCACCACCTGCTTCAATCGGAAAAGATCGTGGGCACGGCGCTTTGCGCCTTTGCCCACCCTACGGCAGCGGAGTTACGCCGCCTGCTTCTTCGCGCTGATCAGCTTGCGGTTGATCAGGACTTCCGCGATTTGGATCGCGTTCAGCGCGGCGCCCTTGCGCAGATTGTCCGACACGCACCACAGCACGAGGCCGTTCTCCACCGTCGCGTCCTCGCGGATGCGGCTGATATAGGTGGCGTCCTCGCCGGCGGCTTCATACGGCGTGGCGTAGCCGCCGGGCTCCTGCTTGTCGATGACGAGGCAGCCGGGCGCCACGCGCAGGATGTTGCGCGCTTCGTCGGCGCTGATCGGATTCTCGAACTCGATGTTAACGGCCTCGGAGTGACCGACGAACACGGGCACGCGCACGCAGGTGGCGGAGAGCTTGATCTTGGGATCAAGGATCTTCTTGGTCTCGGCCATCATCTTCCACTCTTCCTTGGTGTAGCCGTCCTCCATGAAGACGTCGATGTGGGGGATGACGTTGAAGGCGATGCGCTTGGGAAACTTCTTCGCGACCAGCTCGTCATTGGTGTAGACGGCCTTGGTCTGCGAGAACAATTCGTCCATGGCATCCTTGCCGGCGCCCGACACCGATTGATAGGTCGAGACCACGACGCGCTTGATGGTGGCCTTGTCGTGCAGCGGCTTGAGCGCCACCACGAGCTGCGCGGTCGAGCAGTTCGGGTTGGCGATGATGTTCTTCTTCCTGAAGCCTTCGGTCGCGGCCGCGTTCACCTCGGGCACGATCAGCGGCACGTCCGAGTCCATACGCCAGGCCGAGGAATTGTCGATCACGACGGCGCCGGCGGCGCCGATCTTCGGCGACCATTCCTTCGACACCGAGCCGCCGGCCGACATCAGGCAGATATCGACGTCGGAGAAATCGTAGTGCTCGAGGGCTTTGACCTTCAGGGTACGGTCGCCATAGGAGACCTCGACGCCGACGCTGCGGCGTGACGCCAGGGCGACGACCTCGTCCGCGGGAAATTTGCGCTCATCGAGGATGTTGAGCATTTCCCGTCCGACATTGCCGGTCGCGCCGACGACTGCGACTTTGTAACCCATCGTTCACTCTCCGATGAAAAAGCCCGTTCCTGAAGCTGACGCTTAAACAGGAAGAGCAGCGCTTCTATGCGAGAACCGGCCTCAAGACAACGTTGGACCCTGCCTGAAGGCCGTGGATGCAGTCGCCTGAGGCCAGCATGGCCGCAAACCCCACCCAGATCGATCTGGCGCTTGCCAATTTCGCCGACGAGGTGGTCGGGACGCTGGCGCGCCTGTTCGCCTATGTGGGGGCGCTGGCCCTGTTTGCCATCCTGGCGCTTGCCGGGCTCGGCCAGCTGCCCGATTTGCGTGACGATGAGCCTGCCGCGAAACCGGGCTGGGCCATCGCTGACCGTTCGCATCCGGCCTTCGCCCTCAGCCGGTTCGATACATCAGAGAAAACAGCCTCTTATACAATTTTCAGGCACCCCGAAGGCGGCCGCCGCGACGTCATGCGCTGGGCTGGCGACGCCGACAGACCTTGGGCCGAGCTCGAGATCTACCGGGAAGGCAACGAATTCGACGTGACGCGTCCGGCAGCCGCCGGCCTCGCCATCCAAATGGGCCTCGTGGCGGCCACCGCGCTGGAGCAGGCCGGCCTGATCGACACCAAGTTCGGCCCTGTCGCCCTGTTTCGGCCATCGGGCACCGCGGACGGCTCGCCGGCGTGCCTCGGCTACCTCAAGCGCAACGAGGAGCCACCGCTGCAGATCTCCGGCTTCTCCTGCCAGGGCGACACCATGCCGGCCCGGCGCGCCGCGATCGCCTGCATGCTGAACCGGCTGACGCTGCTGACCTCCGGCAACGAGCCGAAGCTGGCGGAGATGTTCGCCCATGCCGAGCTGAAGCGCCGCTCCTGTGATCCCCCCGGCCCGGCCGACTGGCTGCTGGGCGCGGCGAATGCGCAATTGCGCGGCGCGCTTTGACCCGCATCAAGCCCAAGTCGCTGGTATTCATGCAACTTTTGCCGGCGCGCCCGATTATTCCGTGTTGGTGTGACTGAATTGACCTAGTTGCAGTGCCCCCGGCCGGGCTAGTATGGGGTGAAATCGACTGGCGGCTTGCCGCCTGAAGGGGACGTGATGAGCTCGAATTTTTTTGCCGCGAACAAATTGGCGACCTTGCTTGCGGCGAGCGCCGTGATGGCCGTGGCCTTCGCGGCGCCGGCCTCGGCCGACACCAAGACCAAGCAGCGCTTTGACGATCGCGGCCGTCCCTATTACGGCCCTGCTGGTCCCAACGCGGTCTACCAGCAGGGTCGCACCCGCATCTATGTGAGCAAGCGCTCTTGGCTCGACGGCGGCACCGAGGTCAATCCGGGCGACCGCAAGTTCACCGACTACGCCTTCCCGCCGGCCGTCGGCTATCCGTCCTTCGCCCGCGAAAACCTCAACCGCCCGATCGATCGCCAGCCGCTGGCGACCCCGGCCGATGTCGGCGGCTACCCGCAGAATTTCCCGCTGTACTGAGCGGGCTGATTTCCGAATCAGAATGGCCGGGCTCGCGCCCGGCCATTTTTGTTTGTGCGAGGTGCCGTAGGGTGGGCAAAGGCGCTCTTGCGCCGTGTCCACGATCTCTCTCGATCACGAACAATGCGTGGGCACGCTTACGCTTTGCCCACCCTACGACACCACCTACGAATTGGCTGCCGGATCATAGCGCCGGCAAAACTCCTCGATTGCCTCGGAGCGGAAATCGGCGAGGCGCCCGAAGATCAGCTCGTCCGGCCAATCCCACCAGGCGATGCGGCGCAGGCTTGCCGCGACAGCATCATCGAAGCGCTTGCGGATGGCGCGCGCAGGCACGCCGCCGACGATGGTATAGGGCGCGACATCGCGGCTGACGACGGCGCCCGCGCCGATCACCGCGCCGTCGCCGATGCTGACGCCGGGCAGCAGGATTGCGGCGTGGCCGATCCAGACATCATTGCCGACGATGACGCGGTCGCCGCGGCGATCGGCGAAGAAGTCGCGATCGCGCGTTGCGCCCGCCTCGTAATATTCGGGGACATAGGTGAAGCGATGCTGCGACGGCCGCCCCATCGGATGATTGGGCGCGCCGATCCGCACCGAATTGGCGATGGCGGTGAACTTGCCGATCACGGCGTCGGCGACGTCGCAATATTCGCCGAGATAGGAGTAATCGCCGAGCGCGGCGTATTCGATCCGGGTGTGGCTAAGGATCTCGCAGCGCCGCCCGATCTGCGCCTCGCGCTGGCGCACGGTTTCATGGATGAAGGTTTCCGCGATCTTGGGGCGGGGTGAGGCATCCATGAAAGTAGCTCCGGGAGCAGGTGCCGTAGGGTGGGCAAAGGCGCATCGCGCCGTGCCCACCATCTCTCTCTAATCACAACCAACTGGTGGGCACGCTTGCGCTTTGCCCACCCTACGATTGCGGTGCTTGTGGCTACGCGTGCAGCTTCTGCAATTCCTTCAAAATCGCTTCGCCCATCTGCGTGGTCGAGGCGGCGGTGGTGCCTTCCGACTTGATGTCGGCGGTGCGAAGACCGCTGGCGAGCACCGCGGCGATCGCCTGGTCGACCTTGTCGGCGAGATCGCCCATGTCGAAGGAATAACGCAGCGCCATGCCGAAGGACGAGATCATCGCGATCGGATTGGCGAGACCCTTGCCGGCGATATCAGGGGCCGAGCCGTGCACCGGCTCGTACAGCGCCTTGCGCTTCCTGGTCTTGACGTCGACCTCGCCGAGCGAGGCCGAGGGCAGCATGCCGAGCGAGCCGGTGAGCATCGCGGCGATGTCGGACAGCATGTCGCCGAACAGATTGTCGGTGACGATGACGTCGAACTGCTTCGGCCATTTCACCAGCATCATGCCGCCGGAATCGGCGAGCTGGTGCTCGAGCGTGACGTCAGGATATTCGCGCTTGTGGAGCTGGGTCATGACCTCGTTCCAGAGCACGCCCGACTTCATGACGTTGCGCTTCTCCATCGAGGTCACCTTGTTCTTGCGCTTCCTGGCAAGCTCGAAGGCGACGCGGCCGATGCGCTCGATCTCATAGGTGTCGTAGACCTGGGTATCGATGGCGCGCTTCTGGCCGTTGCCGAGATCGGTGATGGTCTTGGGCTCGCCGAAATAGACGCCGCCGGTGAGCTCGCGCACGATGACGATGTCGAGGCCCTCGACCGCCTCGCGCTTCAGGCTGGAGGCATCGGCCAGCGCCGGATAGCACACCGCCGGGCGGAGGTTGGCGAACAGAGCGAGATCCTTGCGCAGGCGCAACAAGCCGGCTTCCGGGCGGACCTCATAAGGCACCGAATCCCATTTCGGACCGCCGACCGCGCCGAAGATCACGGCATCGGCGTCCTTGGCCTTGGCCATGTCGCCTTCGGAGATCGACACCTTGTGGGCGTCATAGGCGGAGCCGCCGACCAGACCCGTATCGGTCTCGAATTTGGCGACACCTGACGAATTGAGCCAGTCGATCAGCCGCTTCACCTCGCCCATCACCTCGGGGCCGATACCGTCGCCGGGGAGCAGCAGCAATTTGTGGGTCGCCATATCAGTTCTTCCTCTCAATTCTAAGCCGTCATTCCGGGGCGCGAGCGTAGCGAGCGAGCCCGGAATCCATCGGGCCACAGCGCAAGCGGGAAAATGGATTCCGGGCTCGCGCTTTGCGCGCCCCGGAATGACAGGTCGGCCGGAGTGCTAGAGCGGCGTTGCGCGCTTGGCAAGACACCATTGCCGGGGTGCGGCTGTGCAAGGCGGACCGGGCCTGCCACACTGCGCCCCGCCGGAGTACCCCTTTGCCCGCACCTCGCCGCCCACCTGTCGCGCATCCCGCGCGGCTGATCCTGACCCTGTCGCTGGCCGCCACCGTCGGGCTCGGCATCGGCCGCTTTGCCTATGCGCTGGTGCTGCCCGACATGCGGGAGGACCTCGGCTGGTCCTACTCGGCGGCGGGTTTCATGAACACCATCAACGCCGTCGGCTACCTCGTGGGGGCGCTGGCCGCGTCCCGGCTGATCCAGCGCATTGGCTGGTCGGCCGCGATCCGCGGCGGAACCCTCGCCTGCCTCGCCGCGCTGGCCACCTGTGCACTGACGGGGAATTTCATCGCGCTGAGCATCGCCCGCCTGGTGCTCGGCCTCGGGGCAGCGGCCGGCTTCGTCGCCGGCGGCGCGCTGGCGGCTTCAATCGCGCAGTCGCGCCCTGAACGGGCCAATTTCCTGCTGAGCCTGTTTTACGCCGGGCCCGGAATCGGCATTCTCGCCTCCGGGCTGATCGCACCGTTCACGCTGCAGCATTTCGGTCCGGGCTCATGGTGGATCGTGTGGTGGGCAATGACGCTGCTCTCGGCCGCGATGACCGTGCCACTGTTTCTGGTGCGGATCGAGAGCGGCGCGCGCTTTTCCGAAGGCAGAAACGGCGCCTTCGCAGTTCTCCCGGTGCTGATCTATCTCGCCGCCTATTTCCTGTTCGGCGCCGGTTACATCGCCTACATGACCTTCATGATCGCCTATGTGCGCGACGGCGGCGGCGGGGCCGCGGCGCAAGCCGGGTTCTGGGGCCTGATCGGCATGAGTGCGTTCGTCACGCCCTGGGCCTGGCGCCGCGTGCTCGCACTCGACCGCGGCGGTCTCGCCACCGCGATCATCCTCGGCACCAACGCTGTTGGCGCGGCCTTGCCGATCCTCGGCCATTCGCCCGCATGGCTCGCAATCTCGGCGCTGGTGTTCGGCGTCGCCTTCTTCGCGGTCGTCGGCTCGACCACTGCCTTCGTGCGCTTCAACTATCCGCCGCCGATGTGGCCGACCGCGATCGCGGCGATGACGATCTCGTTCGGCATCGGCCAGACGCTCGGCCCGATCGTGGTCGGCGCGATCACGGACGCGCTGGGGAGCTTGAGCTACGCGCTCAATGTATCCGCGGCGCTGCTGGCGTTGGGCGCGGTGCTGGCGCTGCTGCAACGGAAGGTGGGGCCGGCAAAGCAACCGATGCCGTAGTGCCGTAGGGTGGGCAAAGCGAAGCGTGCCCACGCATTTTTCGCGATCGAGAGAGATGGTGGGCACGGCGCCACGCGCCTTTGCCCACCCTACGGCAGGGGAGTTCGCCGCTAGCTCCCACTGAACGAATTATAGCCCTGGTCTTCCCAATAGCCGCCCTTGTAGTCGTTGGTGACTTCCATCGAGACGACGTATTTCGGGTTCTTGAAGCCGAGTTTTGTCGGCACGCGGATCTTCATCGGGAAGCCGTAGGCGCGCGGCAGGATCTCGCCCGCATATTTGAACGTCATCTGCGTCTGCGGATGCAGCGCGGTGCGCATGTCCAAGGGCGAGTTGTAGCCGTCCTTGTCGGCGCACTGGAACCAGACGTATTTCGCGCGCGTGTCGGCGCCGACAAGCTTGAGGAAATCGCGCAAGGGCGTGCCGGTCCAGCTGCCGATCGCGCTCCAACCCTCGACGCAGATGTGGCGGGTGATTTGGGTGAACTGCGGCAGCTTGGTGAGCTCGTCCAGCGTCCAGGATTTCTTGACGTCGACGAGGCCGCGGACCTCGAGCTTCCAGTCTTTGCCATCGACTTCGGGCGCATCGTCGAGATCGTAATAGGCGTTGAACGGGAACGGCTTCGTAATCGCGCTCTCGGGAAAGGTCGGCGCCAGCGCGTCGGGATTGAAGATGAAATCCTGCACCGCGTCGTTGAACTTCGAGACGCTCTTCAGCATCTCCTCGGCCGAGGACGAATCGATCACGTCGCAGCCGGTGAGCAGCGTCAGCGCCCCGAGGCTGGCGCCGCCGGCGATGAAGCGGCGGCGGGTGAGATCGGGCATCACCTTGAGGGAGTCCTTGATCAGCAGCCGCTTGTCGACGCCGGGGATCAGGAATGAGCGCTTGGCCATCGTTATTCTCCTCAGCGGCCGATGATCATCGCGCGCAGGCTCTTCGGCACCAGCAGCGCGAGCAGCACGTGAATGACGAGGAAGGCGCAGATCGCGGCCATGCAGAAGAAATGGACGTAGCGCGCGGTCGGATAGTCGCCGAACAACGTCACCAGCCAGTGCAATTGCACCGGCTTCCATATCGACAGGCCCGACAGCACGATTAGCACGCCGACCACGATGATGCCGGCATAGAGCAGCCGCTGCACGTAATTGTAGACGGTGAGATCGTCATGGGCGAGCTTGAAGGTCAGCGCCGCCTTGACGTCATGGAGCACGCCTGACGGCGTGATCGGCAGCAGCTTTTTCCGGAAGCGGCCGGTGGCGAAACCGGTGATGAGATAGACGAGGCCGTTGACCATCAGCAGCCACATCGCCGCAAAATGCCAGAGCAGCGCGCCGCCGAGCCAGCCGCCCAGCGTGATGTCGTGGGAGAAGCGGAAGTCGAACAGCGGCGAGGCGTTGTAGATCTGCCAGCCCGACATGATCATCAGGATCATGGCGACGGCGTTGGTCCAGTGCATGACGCGGACCCAGGCCGGCTGGATCACCTTGGCCTTGGTGGCGCTGATTTGCTCGTCGGTCGCGGTAAGGCTCGACATGGTGGTTCCGTCCTGAACGTCGGTGTCGGTGATTATACGCCGGTCCGGCCGCTTTCGTTACGCCACGCGGCAAATCGAATCGATACCGTCAGGCTATGGTGGTCAAAATAATGCGAGCCGGGTGTCCCCGGCTCGCTATTTCGTCCGCATCCTGTCGGGGATGAAACAGGAGGGTGCGGTGTTACGTTGCCGGCATCAGCACGGTGTCGACCACATGGATCACGCCGTTGGACTGGTTGACGTTGGAGATCGTCACCATCGAGGTGCCGCCCTTGGCATCGATGATCCAGACCTTGCCGTCCTGCTTCTTGACGGTGAGTTCCTCGCCCTCGGCCGTCTTCAGCTTCTTGCCATCGGTGAGGTCGGAAGCCTCGAGCTTGCCGGGCACGACATGGTAGGTGAGGATCTTGGTCAGGGTCGCCTTGTTCTCGGGCTTGACCAGGTTATCGACGGTGCCGGCCGGCAGCTTGCCGAAAGCGGCATTGGTCGGCGCGAACACCGTGAACGGGCCCTTGCCTTCCAGCGTCGGGACGAGACCTGCTGCCTTCACCGCCGCCACCAGCGTGGTGTGGTCTTTCGAATTGACCGCATTCTGGACGATATTCTTGGAGGGGAACATCGCGGCGCCGCCGACCATGACGGTCTTTTCCTCGGCGCGGGCGGGCGCGATGATTGTTGCGGTGACGGCCAGCGCGCTGAAGGCAGCAGCGGTGAGATAGGCAATGCGCTTCGACATGGAGAGACTCCCGATTGTGACCGGCGATCGCCGGCGTTTGCGTTGGGGCAACAACGGCGTCTGCGACAGTTGACGTGAAGCAGCAGCGCGTCGTTGGCCGAACTACGGGAGGGTTCGCGCGGCGGTTTCGGGGAATAATTTATTGTGATGCGTGAAACTATGGGGCGGCGTGTCCGTGTGGGGTGGGTGCGCAATCGCACGGTGCCGTAGGGTGGGCAAAGGCGTGAAGCGCCGTGCCCACCATCTCTCTCGATCACGGAAAATGCGTGGGCAGGCTTCGCTTTGCCCACCCTACGGCAGTGTGCCCGCCTCAGTCTCTATTGTTCGGCGTCTGGATGAAGCCGCGATTATGGGTCGGGCTGATCAGGAGCTCGTTGATGCAGACGCGCGGCGGCATCGAGGCGATGAACGCGATGGTGCGGCCGAGATCTTCGGGCTGCAGCATCTTGGCCTGCTCCTCCTCGCTCGGCACCACCGGGCGCAGCTTCAGGATTGGGGTCGCCACCTCGCCCGGCATCAGGCAGCAGGCGCGCAGGCCGTTGACGCATTCGTCCATGTTGAAGGAATGGGTCAGCGCCAGCACCGCATGCTTGGTGGTGGTGTAGGCCGGGCCCGGCATCTTGGAGACGTGACGGCCGGCCCAGGACGAGACGTTGATGATCGAGCCGTCCTGCTGCTTGCGCATCGTCGGCAGCACTGCGCGCATGCAATAGAGCACGCCGTTGAGATTGACCTGGACCAGTCTGTCCCAGCCCTCCAGTTCCATATCCTTCCAGCTGCGCTTGGGGACATTGATGCCGGCATTGTTGACGAGCAGGTCGATGCGGCCATGCTTCGCGACGATTCCGTCGGCTGCCTTCTGGGCCTGGTCCGCATTGGCCACGTCCAGCGCGATGGCTTCGGCCAAGCCGCCCGCCTTAGTGATCTTCGCGACCACGGTCTCCAAAGCGTCCTTGCGGCGCCCCGAAACCACCACCGTCCAGCCGTCGGCGGCCAACGCCTCGGCGCCGGCCTCCCCGATCCCGCTGCCGCCGCCGGTGACCCAGGCCACGCGTTTCCCATTTTTTGTCATGCAAACTGTCTCCGTTGCTTCATTGGGGCGGTTTTTGCTAATCCAGCCCTCGGTTTTGACCGGCCTTGTCAGTCCTGCGGTCGAGGAAATCTTGCATGAACCACGCAGCCAACGCCAACCTGTTTTCCCGCCTGTTCGACGGCCTGGACGACCCCAACCGCCTCGCGATCGAGACGCATGACGGCGCCCGGATCAGCTATGGCGATCTGATCGCGCGGGCAGGCCAGGTGGCGAATGTGCTGGTCGCGCGCGGCGTGAAGCCCGGCGATCGCGTCGCGGTGCAGGTCGAAAAGTCGGTCGCCAATATCGTGCTGTATCTGGCGACCGTGCGGGCTGGCGCGGTCTATCTGCCGCTCAACACCGCCTATACGCTGAACGAGCTCGACTACTTCATCGGCGATGCCGAGCCTGCGCTGGTTGTCTGTGACCCCTCCAAGGCGGAAGGGCTCGCCCCGATCGCCGCCAAGGTGAGGGCCAAGGTCGAGACGCTCGGCGCTGACGGTAAGGGCTCGCTGACCGAGGCCGCTGACAAGACCAGCGGCGAATTCGCGACGGTCGCACGGGCCAACGACGACCTCGCTGCGATCCTCTACACCTCGGGCACGACCGGCCGCTCCAAGGGCGCGATGCTCAGCCACGACAATCTGGCCTCGAACTCGCTGTCGCTCGTCGACTATTGGCGCTTCACCGACAAGGACGTGCTGATCCACGCGCTGCCGATCTATCACACCCACGGCCTGTTCGTGGCGACCAACGTGACGTTGTTCGCGCGGGCCTCGATGATCTTCCTGCCCAAGCTCGATCCTGACCTGATCATCAAGCTGATGGCGCGCGCCACCGTGCTGATGGGCGTGCCGACCTTCTACACGCGCTTGCTGCAGAATCCTGCGCTGTCGAAGGAGACGACCAAGCATATGCGGCTGTTCATCTCGGGCTCGGCGCCACTGCTGGCCGAGACCCATCGCGAATGGTCCGCACGCACCGGTCACGCCGTGCTCGAGCGCTACGGCATGACCGAAACCAACATGAACACGTCGAACCCCTATGACGGCGAGCGCGTCCCCGGCGCCGTCGGCTTCCCCCTGCCCGGCGTCTCCGTCCGCGTCACCGAGCCCGAGACCGGCAAGGAGCTGCCGCGCGAGGAGATCGGCATGATCGAGGTCAAGGGCCCCAACGTGTTCAAGGGCTATTGGCGCATGCCTGAGAAGACCAAGTCGGAATTCCGGCCCGACGGCTTCTTCATCACCGGCGACCTCGGCAAGATCGACGACAAGGGCTACGTCCATATCCTCGGCCGCGGCAAGGATCTCGTCATCTCCGGCGGCTTCAACGTCTATCCCAAGGAAATCGAGAGCGAGATCGACGCCATGCCCGGCGTGATCGAGTCCGCCGTGATCGGCGTGCCGCATGCCGATTTCGGCGAGGGGGTGACGGCGGTGCTGGTCTGCAACAAGGGCGCCGAGGTCACCGAGGCTGCCGTGTTGAAGGCGCTCGACGGACGGCTCGCCAAGTTCAAGATGCCGAAGCGGGTGTTCGTCGTCGATGAATTGCCGCGCAATACGATGGGCAAGGTGCAGAAGAACGTGCTGCGGGATACCTACAAGGATATTTACGCGAAGAAGTGAGGCGAGTTCGCAGCTCCTGTAGGGTGGGTTAGCTGTGGAATTTCAACAGGTCGTCCATCGGCAGGCCGAGGCGGCTGATGGGCGGCTTGGCTTGCAGACT